>CALRRX020000029.1:0-12268 GCA_943370675.1 Reyranella massiliensis 521
GAAAAAGGCCTCCAAAAAAGCTACGCTGACTTTGAAAATGCCACAGGATCTAAGCAGACATTCGGAGCGATCTTCAAAGCAAACCTGGATACCACACATCCAATTGGCTATGGCTACAAAGAAAAAGAGATCTACACCTTCCGAAATGACAATTTCTTCCTAGAGCCATCCACGAATCCATATGCTAATCCATTAGTCTACACGGCTAACCCACTGGCTTCGGGTTACCTTCACCCAAGTAATCTTCCGGGAGTAAAAGAAAGTGCGGTGATCCGGGTTTCCGGTCAAGGCCGTGGTCGAATCATCGGATTTGCAGATAATCCCAACTTCCGAGCCTTCTGGTTTGGTACCAACAAGCTCTTTATGAATTCCATCTTCTTCGGTCAAGTGATCGACGGTGGCACTACTAGATAAGACATTAAATCCCGGCTTTTCCGCCGGGATTTCTTTTTTCCCACTTAAAGAATTTTAAATCTAAATTGACCTGATTTAAGTTTAATCGCTCATGAAGAAAGCACTACCTATTTTAGCCGCACTTTTCCTATCTACAGGAATCCTCACAGCTCAAGAAATGAGCTTTGAGGAATACAATCCACCCTCCACACTCAAGGTTCCACAAAACCCGGTGACACGTGCAAAATTCCCCTTCATCGACATCCACAGTCACCAGGGAGGAATCAATAAAACCAAAATCGATCAGCTCAGATCTGAAATGGACGAGCTCAACATGGGAATCATGATTAACCTCAGTGGTCGAGGTTTTGGGCAAGGCAACAGCAACGCCCAACAAGAATACATTCGAGGCATGATGGGTGAGTTTAAGACCCACGCACCTGGCAGATTTATGGTATTTACCAACCTAAACTTCAACGGATTTGGAGATCCAAGCTGGACAGCTTTAGCGGTAAAAGAGCTGGAAGAAGATGTAAGAGCCGGGGCTGTAGGACTCAAGATTTACAAGAGCTTGGGACTTACTTCCAAAGACACGAAAGGAAATCGTATCCCCGTCGACCATCCCGATCTCGATCCCGTATGGGCAAAAGCCGGTGAGCTTGGAATACCTGTTTTGATTCATGCAGCAGATCCTGCCCAGTTTTGGCAACCGATGGATGCCAATAATGAGCGCTGGCTGGAATTGAAACTTCATCCCAACCGTCGGAGATCAGATACCGATCCGGCACCATTTGAGCAGATCATTGCTGAACAGCATCGTGTGTTTGCGAAGCACCCGAAAACGACCTTTATCAACGCCCACATGGGCTGGATGGCAAATGACCTAGATGCAGCAAGTGCCCACTTGGACAAATATCCTAATGTGAACTATGAGATAGGCGCGATCATCGCCGAACTGGGACGTCAGCCTCGCCGAGCCAAGGAGTTTTTTATCAAGTATCAGGACCGTATTCTTTTCGGAAAAGACGCTTACAACAAAGAGGAATTCTACACCTATTTCCGAGTATTGGAGACTGAGGATGAGTATTTTCCTTATTACAAAAAGTACCATGCCTTTTGGAGCATGTATGGCTTGGGGCTACCAGATGATGTATTGAAAAAGGTGTATTATAAAAATGCGCTGCGTATCGTGCCAGGTTTGGATAAGACATTGTTTCCAGATTGATTACAGATTCCTGCTTTTAGAGGAAAAGCCACAGATACACAGATAAAAAATGATCCGTGCATCTGTGGCTTTTTTCTTAAATGATAAGTTGGTTTACAAAACACGATTACTCTGTAAATAAAATCGAAAAATCTTTACATAAGATACAAGATGTGTAAAGCAAATGCTTGTTTTCTTTACACAAGAACTTATCTTTGTAAAGAAAATTGACTTTTCTTTACAAAGAATGGCCTGGAAGCTTATCTCTTTACCCTATGCAGAGGACTTGGAAACCAAGTCCATCCTCAAGCAACTGCCAGCTGCGCATGCGGCTTTGGCAGAGCTGAAGGGAATTGTCCAATCCATTCCCAATCAGATCATCCTCCTCAATACCCTGGGAATTCAGGAAGCCAAAGACAGCTCCTCGGTCGAAAACATTATCACGACCCATGACGACTTGTACAAGGCGAATCTTGACTTTGAGGTCACTATTTCTCCTGATGTCAAAGAGGTACAGAATTATGTCGCAGCAATGAAGCGTGGATTTGAGCTGGTAAGCACTCAGGGATTGCTCACCAACAAGACGATCTTGGAGATTCAAGAAACGCTGGAAGGAAACAATGCCGGCTTTCGGAAGCTTCCCGGGACAGTCCTAAAAAATGCCCAAACCGGCGAAACTGTCTACTTGCCTCCACAGGACCCAAATGAAATTCTCAGCTTGATGGCCAATCTGGAACAGTTTATTAACGATCAAGAACTGAGCGACTACGATCCCTTGGTGAAGATGGCAATCATTCATTTTCAGTTTGAAAGCATCCATCACTTCTATGATGGAAATGGACGGACGGGAAGGATTTTGAATATTCTCTATTTGGTTTTGGCGGGGTTGCAAAAGCTTCCCATTCTCTACCTAAGCAGCCACATCATACGTAACAAGGCGGATTATTATCGGTTGCTCCAAGGCGTACGAGAAAATGGTGACTGGGAAAGCTGGATCAGCTACATGATCCAAGGTGTGGAAAATACCGCAAAAGAAACCATCCTGCTGATCGAGGAACTGAAAGTCCTGATGACTGAAATGAAAAATCAGTTACGGGATAATTACAAGTTTTACTCCCAAGAGCTGCTCAACAACCTCTTCGCGCATCCCTACACCAAGATCGAGTTTATCGTCCGAGATCTCGGCGTTTCCCGGATCACCGCTGCCAACTATCTAAATCAGCTAGCTGCTGATGGAATCCTGCGAAAGGAAAGATTGGGTACAGGTAATTATTATGTGAATGAGAAGTTGTTTGCGCTTCTAAGTAGTCGATGATGGATTTCCCACTGATCTGCGAATGAATCCACTAAAAAATGGTGGAAAAGGCCGAAAAGATGCCTAATTCCCTAGATCAACTCCGGCAAACTGCACGGGCTGGATTAACCCAAAAGTACAATTGGGATTATGTGTCAGATCGGTATTTGGAGGTTTTTAAGGGACCAGCTGGTCATTAGTTCCCACAGATTGACACAGAAAAAGGCACAGATTTTCACAGATCAATTCCCTAGAATCCGTGATTTTTATCCGTGAAGATCTGTGGGAAAATATTCAATAAAAAAGTCCTGCTTCCGGAAAAGCAGGACAAATTATTCTTAGTCATCGGCGCTGATCCGCGACTTTTTCAGCGAAAATCTGCGGGACACTTACCTTAAAACTTCATTCGCAATCCCAACAAGAAGTTCGTCCCGGCCTGTGGATAGTAGAAGTTCTCCGTCACCAGCTCACGTCCATTTCCTCCAGGCACAAAGTAGCTGAAGGTATAGCCGTTTGGCTCATACAGCTCATTGAAGATATTATTGATCAGGAGGTTTACTTCCAGTCCTTTGAAGAATCTCGGAGTTGCAGCATAGCTAATGCGCAAATCATTGGTAAAGAAGGCATCCAGAGACCTCTCTTCATTAGCCGTATTATCCAAAAACTGTCGTCCGACGTACTTACTCAGCCAGTTGAGGGACAGATTTTTGGACGGCTTGTATTCGATGATCGCCGAACTCACCACATTAGGTGAAAAGGCTATGTCGGTATTGGAATAGGTGAAGGTTTCTTGTCTAAAATCATCCACGCTGTAGTCATCTATGTATTCGGTAAACTCCCGGATTTTATTTTGGCTAAGCGTAAGATTTCCTCCCAAGGTCCAATTGCTGGAAAGCTGATAAGCTCCGTCCAGTTCAATCCCTGCACGGTAGGAGGAAGCTACGTTTTCACGGATATAGGCTCCCACATCATTGATTTGACCGGTCAGGATAAGCTGATCTTTGTAGCCCATGTAGTAGAAATTGGCATTGTAGCTAAAACCGCCCGCCTTGGCTCGTACACCGGCTTCCACATTATTGAGCCGCTCAGGTCTTGGTACTTCCGTGATCGGATTATCCGTGAAGTCAGATCGAGTTGGCTCTCTATTGGCCACCGCATAGCTCGCATACCAAGTCTGATTTCCTTTTTCGTAAGAGAATCCAAATTTGGGATTGAAAAACGTATAGTTAGCCTGTCCGTCTACAATTCGCAGGTCATCGTTGACCCCAATGAAGGAGTAATTGATCCCTCTCAGCTGCAAATCTCCGAATAAATTTAAGCCTGGCTTGATCTCGTAGGTCGCCTTAGTGTAGATATTTCGATCGTCTTTGATGGCATTGTTGTCATAGTAGCGGTCACGGATATTGGTGTTTCCAGCGAAGCGAGCCCAAATTATTTCTCCAAAGTGTCCTCCATCATAGCGGTTGGCACCACCACCGATGATCCAGTCAAGTTTCCCATCCGTAGACACATAATTGACCGATCCTACAAAGCCATAGAAATCATTGTCCAACCAACGGCGACGGATGATATCAGAGCGGGAAATGACTTCATTGCCCACCACGACATTAGGCAGATTGTAACGAGACAGGCGGTCATTTTCTCTAAACTGCTCGTAGTATCCACGGCCATAGGTATAATGAAGTGCCAGATTCGTTTTCCAATTGGAACCAACCTTTCCAGTGTAGATCAATTGGTAATGATCCTGCTGGTAATTGTCGGTTTCATTATCATACGTGTAGAAATTATCCGTTCGATCCGTTTTTAGCTTGGATTCAGGTAGGCCATACCAGCTTTGGTAGGTTTGCTCCCTTCCTGAGAAAGCGACCAACTTGATCACGCTCTTTTCTCCATAATATCCTCCTGAGACAAACCAACTATTCAAATCCGAAAAAGCCCGATCTACATAACCATCAGAGGTGATTTTGGATAATCTGGCATCTACGGCAAAGCGGTTATTGAGCAGGCCTGTTCCGGCTTTGACCGTATGTCTCCAGGTATTGAAAGATCCGAAACCGTTGTCCAATTCGGCATAAGCTTCATCGCGACGAGTGTCAGTTTGGAAGTTTAGGCTGGCGCCAAAAGTAGCCGCACCATTGGTGGAAGTGCCCACTCCTCGCTGGATTTGAACATTTTCGACAGAAGAGGCAAAGTCAGGCATATTCACCCAAAATACACCATGCGACTCCGCATCATTGAGTGGAATGCCATTGATAGTAGCATTGATACGGGTCTGATCAGATCCTCGAATTCGCAATCCTGTGTAACCGACGCCAGCTCCTGCATCTGAATAGCTTACCACTGAGGGGGTAAAATTCAGCAAAATCGGGATATCCTGTCCCAAATTTCGCTTGGCAATCTCGGACTTATCCACATAGGAGAATGTGGTTGGTGTACTGGCTGAAGCGCGAGTGGCCGATACGATAAATTCCTCAGTAAGGAAATCCTTGGATTTGAGTTTGACGGCCAATTCTCCTGATAACGGTATGGTAACCGTCATTCGCTCAGTCTCATACCCTAGGTAGGAAACCCGGATTTCGAGATTTCCCTGAGCTAATTTATTAAGCCTAAATACTCCATTTTCATCAGTGACCGTACCCCGATTGGCAGTTTCGGTCCATACTGATGCTCCTACCAAAGGCGCATTGCTTTTGGCATCCACCACTTTTCCACTGAGGCTATTTTGAGCCCAAGCGGCAAGACTGACCAAGTAAAGGACAAGGCTAACTACTGTATTTTTCATGATTACTTTCCCCCTTTCGGGTGTTTGAGTGAAACATTAGAAAACCCAGGGGAGGCTCTCCGTGATTGTTTTACCCGCATGCAAAGAACAAAATCTAAACCAGGCACGAATGGTACCGCTTCGACTTGGTTACTCGATTATTTTACTCTGCTTTCTCATTTCCCTTCGCCGGCATTACCCGGATCAGGTCGTATGGGTATGATCTCAGCCCGTTGTATTAAGGCACCCCTTATGATCTGAAGGCAAAGGTACAAGCGAAAAGTTTTTTTCCAAGGCTCTTCGATCAATCGCTCAGGATAATCTCTTTTTTAACAATCACCATTCTATCCTAATCTCAAAAAAAGCAAATCAATATTTTAAGCATGAAGAGAATTAAGGACATTAGAAGTTACCCTTAACACTAATCAATGTGGAATTCCCCCAAAAAGATTAGTAGATATTCTTAATTTTCTAAATTCTCTCAATGGTTTAAATCTATTGGTTTTGAAAAGGAGCGTACTAGATCTTTTCTTTCCACCTTTTAAAAACCAAATGTTAAATGCGATTTCCCTGATCAATCGCTTTTTTCTAACTTCAAAATTCTAACCTCAAACCCAAAACCTCATGCGCCTTTACAAACTAACTGCAGGAACCCTTTTAGAAACTGATTCAGCTATTTTTCTTGGACCAGTACTCGACTGGGACCAGCTTTTAGGAAGAGAACATTTGCCGAAGTTATTGAAATCAGAAGCAACCCATTGGGAGAAAATCTCACAAGAAGAAGCAGATCAATTGAAATCTGAGGGCCTTTTGGCACCAATGGGAAATCAGGAAATCTGGGCAGCCGGAGTGACTTACTACCGCAGCCGAACTGCTCGCATGGAAGAGTCCAAAGATGCCGGTGGAGCGGATTTTTATGACAAAGTGTATTTGGCAGACCGCCCCGAACTTTTCTTCAAAGCCACAGCCAGCCGTGTTTCCAATCCCGGTGAAACGGTCAATATCCGAAAAGATTCCACTTGGGATGTACCAGAGCCGGAGTTGACCTTATTGATTTCCCCATCTGGAAAAGTACAAGGCTTCACCGTGGGAAATGACATGAGCAGCCGAAGCATCGAGGGGGAAAATCCACTCTACTTGCCACAGGCCAAAGTGTATCAAGGCTGTGCCTCGGTAGGACCTTGCATTTTGCTTCAAGAGGAAATGCTTCCCGATACCACGGCTATCCAATTAGAGATCCTACGTGGCAGCAATACTGCAGCTTCCGGAGAAACCACTTTAGCCCAGATGAAGCGCAAGCCTCAAGAACTCGCCGATTGGCTTTTCCGAGGAAATACTTTTCCGATCGGATGCCTCATGATGACTGGGACAGGGATTGTACCTGATAATTTCACCCTTCAGGAGGGCGATGTGGTAAAAATTACCATTGAGGGAATTGGGACGTTGGAAAATAAGGTAGGATTGATCTAAGGAATGTCCCTTTTCTTCCAAAAACAGCTTCGGCTACCAAGTTATCCACAGGGCTACTATCTGATTACAGATCAGGTGGAGCGTTCTATTCCCGAAATCCGGGAAATACGAATCGGATTTTTGCAGGTATTTATCCAGCATACCTCAGCTGGTCTTTGCATCAATGAAAACGCCGATCCGACGGTGAGAAAGGATTTCCAAACCTTCGTAAATGAATTAATACCAGAGAATTATCCACGGTTTGTCCACAACTATGAGGGAGCAGACGACATGCCTGCGCATATCAAAAGTGCATTTTTTGGTACAAGTGTGCAGGTGCCAATCAGCAGTGGAAAACTCGCCTTGGGTATTTGGCAAGGGATCTACCTCTGTGAATTCCGACACCATGGCGGGCCTCGAAACTTGATCCTTACTGCTTTTGGCATTTCCTAATCCATTGAAAATCCTTGATCGCCACTAATAAAATTCCTTGGATTGAGTAGGAATGCAAACTTATTTTTGTCCAGCTCCGACCTTACATGAAAATTAAATTTGTACTGATAGTATTGACTGGATTTCTTTTTTTCAGTCAGGCTCAATCCCAAAGTTTGCCCGCACAGAATGCGTTTGCATTCAAACTTAAGGAACCAATTCAGCTAGATGGGATTCTGGATGAACCTATCTGGACTGACTCCGAGGGTTGGAATGGAAACTTTAGACAGTATTTTCCCTCCGACACCTCCAAATCACCCATAAATACCCGTGTCAAGATCGCATTCGACTCTGAAAATCTATACATCGCTGCGGTCATGGAGAATAACGGCCCGCGAAACTATGTATCTACTTCCTTGAGAAGGGACTTCCGTGGGGAGCAAAACGATGCCATTGTTTTCGTTCTAGACACCTTCAACGACAAAACTAACGCGTTTCAGTTTGGGGTAAATCCCTACGGAGTACAAAGAGAAGGGCTTGTCGCAAACGGAGGAACGAGGGCAGAAGACCTTAGTTTGGCTTGGGATAATAAATGGTTTTCAGAGGCAAAAATCTTTGAACAACACTGGCAAGTCGAGATAATCATTCCACTTTCGACGCTTCGATTTAATGAAGGTGCACAAAACTGGAATGTGAATTTTTACCGAATAGACAGTCACTATGGTGAGCGCAGCACCTGGTCACCCATCCCGAGAAATATCCCGATCATTTCCACGGCTTTCCTTCAAAAGCTGATTTTTGAAGAGCCTCTTAAGAAAAAAGGCTCGGCAAATGTATCCCTGATCCCTTATGTAGCCGGCAGAACTTCCCGTAATTTCTTGGAAGGAACTCAAGAAAATCTGACTCCCGCAGTGGGAGGCGATGCCAAAATCGGCATTGGTCCTGCCTTGAACCTCGACCTGACTTTCAATCCGGATTTTTCTCAGGTAGAAGTCGATCAGCAAGTGACTAATCTGGATCGCTTCGAAATCTTCTTTCCAGAGCGAAGACAATTCTTTTTGGAAAACGCAGACCTCTTTGAAAGCTTTGGTCAGCCTAGATCCAGGCCCTTTTTCTCTAGAAGAATCGGAGTAGATATCGACTCTGCCACTGGGCAAAACGTGCAGAGCAAAATCATCTACGGCGCCCGACTAAGCGGAAAGCTGAATGAAAACTGGCGTATCGGCGCCATGAACATGCAGACTGCAACTGACGAAAATGCGGGAATCGTTGGGAAAAATTTCACCGTGCTGGCACTCCAGAAAAAAGTATTTACCCGATCCAATATCGGATTGATCTATGTAAATAAAGAGTCGCTCGCATTGGATGAGTTCAAGCAGCTTTTTGATCCTACGGCCTACAACAGGCTCATTGGCGCTGATTATAACCTTAACTCCTCCAATGGAAAGTGGACAGGCAAAGTCTTTTACCACCGTACTTTTGAATCTGCGGATGTGGAAAAGCCGTATTCTTTTAACGCTTACTTGCTTTTTACCGACATCCATTGGAACTGGACTTTCAGCTTTCAGGATGTAGGAAAATCCTTCAATCCTGAGGTGGGCTTTGTACCCCGAGTGGATTTCAAGCGATTGAATCCAGATGTGACTTATCTTTTCTATCCCAAATCAAAGCTCATCAACCGCCACGGACCTAAGCTGGAGTTTGAAGGCTATTGGAATGAAACCCTCGGAACCACCGATCGAGATATCAATCTGGGCTATATCGTACGATTTAACTCGCTAGCCGAATTGGAAATCACGCAGCGAAATCGCTTTGTTTACCTTTTCAGCGACTTTGACCCTACACGTACAGGTGGAGAACCTTTGGCTGCGGGTAGTGATTATAGATTTCGAAATGTTTTGGTGGACTACCGAAGCAATCCAAGAAACATGTTTAATCTTCAATTGCTTGGAGAATTTGGGCAGTATTTCACAGGAAATATCCAACGAATCACAACACAGACCGGTATTAGATTGGGTTATTTGGCAAATATTTCGATGAATTTCAACTACGCAAGAATTCGGATGCCCAAGCCTCAAAACGATGCAGACTTGGTGCTCGTGGGACCAAGAATCGACCTGACTTTTACCAAAAACCTCTTCTGGACGACCTTTATCCAGTACAACAATCAGATCGACAACATCAATATCAACACCCGATTGCAGTGGAGATATGCTCCGGTTTCAGATTTCTTCCTGGTATATACCGACAACTACTTCCCGGGTGACTTTATGCCGAAGCAGCGGTCTCTGGTATTTAAGCTGAATTATTGGTTGAATTTGTGATGAAGAAGACCTTCCAGGTTTTGAAAACCTGGAAGGTCTTATGTTATTTACTCGCCTCAACCCTTACTTTTTTCCCAGTCATCAATATTCTGCGAAAGCCATCTTTAGTATCCGAACTGACTTCTTTCCCTAGGACTTTTACCTTCAAGAATTCTTCGGGAATCTCAATCGAAATGCCCCATTTTGATTGGGTTTGCTCCACTTCAATGGCCCGAACACCTGACTTATCCACATAAGTAAGTTTGATTTCATTGTCACCCACCATCACTTTTTGTATAGAAGCCTCCTCCCAAGCAGAAGGCATTTGTGGACGAATGTGGATGACTCTATTTCCTGCATCCGGTTGAATCCCGAAAAACTGCATCACAATCGGCACCCCAAAACTGTACATATTCCACGCTTGCGTAAACATGCCATAATCCGGAGAAACCTCATACATCGATCCTGGCAAAGCAAAGCCAAAACTCCGTGTCATCCGCTTTAAATAATCCAAAGCACCATCTGGATTGCCATATCTATTTTCCCCAATGGCAGAAACGCCTGTTGGCAAAGTCATCACAGCGCCCGTGTAGGAGAAGCTTTTACTTCCTGCAAAAGAACCATCTTCATTTTCTGCCTGCTCGTCGCGATCGATGCCTGTCACGAAAGTGCCAAAAGGATTGGTGTACTTTTTGGCTGTGGCCAACGCCACTTTGGCCTTATCCCGATCGGCGATTCCTGTTTCCATCGGTGTATTCACCACCCAATTATGAAAGAGGACAAAGCCCTGTTTTTGGCTTTTGGGCAATGTGGATAACTTGGCTTTGGTCGCTTTCAATTCCTCCACAGCCCAAGGCTTTTTCAGAGTGTCGGCACGGATTATCGCATCATCGATCAAGTGCAAGGCCTCCTCCACGGTTCCGATAAAATCCGCATAGCTTCCAAATTCCTCCACCCAAAAATCAGAATTGATCTTTATCGCCAAGGCATCTGCTGTCTGTTGATAACTCTTCGAAAGCTCCGATTTTCCTAAGATTTCTGCCATTTTCGCGGCGTCAGCAAAGGCTTTTTGAGAATAAGCGGCCACATCGATCATTTCGGATTTGAGTCCGTGGATTTCCATCATGCCATAACCATCCGCCAGGAGATTACCGTCTTTGTCATTTTCCCGAAGGAGCCAATCCAATCCTTTTTCAATAGAAGGAAAATACTTCTCCAACAACTCCCGATCTCCTGTCCAGCGATAGACTTCCCAAATGGTGGAAGCCCATTGAGGGGTCTCATTGATATTTCCCGGATTGAAAACAGCGCCGTTGGTACTTACTTCATGGATGATTCGGCCATTGCCGTTTTCTTTTTCGGAGAGACTGTGGATAAGTTCCAAAGTAGAGTAGACCAAATCCTTTCTGCCTGTTGCGATCAAACCCTGAATCGTGTACTCGCTATCCACGCCAAAAAACCAAGGATAATCTTGCAATCCTGCTCCGAAACCCCGACCCATTCCCGGCACTTCACGCACTAGCCAATCCGAATTGTATTTGATCCATTGGAAAGCTTTTTGCAATTCCGCATCTGGAATCTGTATTTCTGCCAAACTAGCTAAGTCTTCGTACCGCTTCTTTTTTGCGAACCAGTCTGAAGCGAGGTTTTGCCTAAGATCAACTAGGGTTTCCATCGCCTTCAATTCGCTTTCGGTAGAACCTGCAATGAAAATGGGAATAATTTGTTCCGTACCTGCGGGAATGTTGATCTCCAGAGAAAAGCCTGCTGCTCCTCCATTTCCTTTTGGGGCATAAGCACAAGAGAGTTCATTTTGAGGGGAAAGGGGGATCCCCTCTGTCGTCCCCCAAACCGCAAACCAAGGATTTCCTTCGTCTTTAGCCGAAAACGTATTCGTCATTTCATCAAAGGAAATCACATCTGCTTGATCCGTCATGCCTGTGCGCTCTCCTAGCCAAACGGGCATCAAATCCACGTAAGCATTGAATTGAAAGTGGAGCGATTTATCTGACTTATCCACATTTTTGATGCGGAAAAGAACAGTCATTCCTTCTTTTCCGTCAGGCACAAACTGCATGCGCTCCACTTCAAGGCCAGAATTTTCCAAAGGAAATTGTAGCACATTGGAAAAAGGATAATTGGTAAAGGACTGGGCTCTATCCAAGCAAAAGCTCTTTCCATCTACACTTACGGAGGCCGTAAATCCATCCATGAGTTTGATCGGATGAAGCCAAATTCCACCCATCTCACCCTCCACATGCCAACCCAAATCCGGGAAGGAACCATTTTGATGACCGATCAAATACACGCGATCACCCGCAGCCACAAAAGGAGAAGCGAGATACTCCGTTTTCCCCTTAAGCCCTTCCTGAGTGGCCAAATCTTCGAAAAGACTTTGCTCTGGAGTATGAGAAGACTGGCAGGATACTAGT
>CALRRX020000030.1:0-12220 GCA_943370675.1 Reyranella massiliensis 521
GAATAAATCGATGCCCCAGACTCATTAACCATGGTCACGATGACCGATTTGGGCAGACCAAGAGATTTGACAAAAGTCTCCGTCTCACGGCCTGCAGTACCATTACCAATGGCAATTGCCTGCACGCTAAACTTCTCCACCAAGCCTCGCACCGTCATCCCTGCAGCGGCTGTCTGTCGCTGAGGCTCGTGTGGAAAAATCGCCTCATAATGCAGCAGTTGCCCCTGTGGGCCAAGACATACCAATTTACAACCGGTACGAAACCCAGGATCAATTGCCATCACTGACTTTTCACCCAATGGTGCTCCAAGTAGCAGTTGACGGAGGTTCTCTGCAAAAACTTTGATGGCCTCCTCGTCTGCTTTCTTCTTGGTCAGAAGACGAACTTCCGTCTCCATACTTGGCTTCAATAATCGCTTGTAGCAATCTTTGATGGCCAATTTTACCTGATCAACCGATGAATTGGCGGCATTTTCCAAAATCTGTCGCTCCATCAATGCAATAGAAGCACTCTCCTCCGGACAGGAATCCAGCATAAGAAACAGCTCCTTTTCCCCTCTTCGCATGGCCAATACCCGATGGGATGGCGCAGTTTTGATCGGTTCGGACCAATCGAAATAATCCTTGTATTTGATGGCTTCGGCTTCCTTTCCGGGAATGACTTTAGAGGAAAACACGCCCTCTTCGAGGAAAAGCTTCCGCATTTTATCCCGGACTTGGGCATTTTCATTGACCCACTCGGCGATGATGTCCCTTGCTCCTTGAAGCGCTTCCTCAATGGATTTGACTTCTTTTTCTTCGCTGAGGTACTTTTCAGCTTCTGCCTCAAGGTTAATCGAAGTTTGCGCAAAAATCCGCTCCGCTAAAGGTTCAAGACCCTTTTCCCTAGCTATGGTCGCTTTAGTTCGACGCTTTGGCTTATAGGGAAGGTAAATATCCTCCAGCTTGGCCATGGTCTCCGCGGCATCAATCGCTTTTTTGAGTTCGGGAGTCAATTTACCCTGCTCTTCGATTGATTTGAGGATCGCTTCACGGCGCTTGTCCAATTCGCGCAACTGCTCGATCCGATCACGGATTGTGGCCACTTGCACCTCATCGAGTGTACCGGTAGCTTCTTTTCGATAGCGGGAAATAAATGGAACCGTAGCCCCTCCATCCAAAAGATCAATAGTAGCCTGAACCTGATGGGGTTTGACACCAAGTTCGGATGCGATTTTACTTTCGTAAGTCATATTCTAGGTGAATTTTCTGCGAAAATGAGTCCGCAAGATAAGGTTGGTTTTGATGCCAAAAAGTCAAAATGTGCGGTAGGTCACTAAGGGACTGATTTAAAGATTGTAAAATTGAAGATTGAAAAATGGATTGAATTTCGGATTTGGGATTTCGGATTTCGAGGTTTTCAAAATTAAACCTAGGAGATCTCTAAAGTCCCTTTCAATATCATAAATCTAAAACTTGTGCTAAGCTTGGTCGAAGCATCGTAATTTGTCTCATGGATTGGAAAAAAGAAGTTAAGTCTTGGGGTCTGATTTTGGCCGTATTTGCATTTCTCTACTTTACTGGTCTGCTGCCGGTGATTCAAGGAGGGATTCAATCGGTCTTGCTTTCCACCGGACTGATCAAACCCAAATTGGAAATTCCTGACTTGACGGATCAAAAGTTTGACTACCGAGGCCAGTTCAAGGACTTTGAGGGAAATGTGGTAGACTTGCAGGATTACCGGGGAAAGACCGTTTTCATCAACCTTTGGGCTTCTTGGTGTGGGCCTTGCCGAGCCGAAATGCCGCATATCTCCGAACTCTATAAATCAGTCAAAGACACCCCTAATCTCGAATTCCTGATGATTGGATTGGATAATGATATCCGGAAAAGTCAGGGCTTTATGGAAGGAAAAACCTGGAGTTTTCCGGTGGTTCATGCCAGCTACGGACTCAACCAAAGCCTCCAAAGTGAATCTATCCCCACTACTTTGGTGGTCAATAAAGAAGGAAAAATCGTCTTCTATCAGCAGGGCATGAGCAACTTCAACACGGACGAGTTTCGGCAGTTTCTTATTTCTCAATAAGCAAAAGTTGCTGTGCTGCTTTTCCGAAAGCAGCATTCTTGAAATGGTAATCAGTCCAGCGTCTGGGTTTTTCACGAGTGTTTTTTCAACTCTAATTCATCTTGTTTCCCCTTCTTAATTTCCTCAATTCCTTAATGGTAAAACTTTGCTATGCTGCTAAGCAGCATTCCAAAAAATAGTAATCACTCAAACTTTTGGAGACGGAGGTATTTTCTTTAACATTAAGAAATTAAGAGAATTAAGGGTTTTCAAACAGTTCAATTACTCTCTAATTCATCTTGTTTCCCTTTCTTAATTTCCTCAATTCCTTAATGGTAAAACTTTGCTATGCTGCTTTTCCGAAAGCAGCATACTTGAAATGGTAATTAGTCCAGCGTCTGGAGACGCAGGACAGCTGAAGATTAAGATTTATGAAGTAGATATTTTTATAAAATTTCAAATTGCCTTTTTAAGTAGCTCCGAAGGAGCGAAACCATTCATAACCCTGTACGAAGTGCAGGGTAGCTAACCAAATTTCCCCTCCTTTGAGCCCTGAAAGGGTGAAACTTCAACTTGTCACCCCTTCAGGGCTCCTTTTCAATTTTATTGACTTTGCGCCCCGCTACACCGGGGGTTATGAATTGTTATGATCCTTTGAATCTAAGGCTACCAAAAATTGACCTTCATATCTACTAATTAAATTTGCCTAGTGGTTTCATTGCGGACATTCTCAATATAGATTTAGCTACTTAATTTCCTCAATTCCTTAATGGTAAAACCATGCTATGCCGCTTTTCCGAAAGCAGCATTCTTCAAATGGTTATTAGTCCAGCGTCTTGAGACGCAGGACAACTGATTATGGAGACGCAGGACAAAGCAAGGTTGGAATGATTTAAAAGCTTTTTCACTAGACTTATCCACTTTTTGATTGTCGGGTTTGAGAAAAAGCAGTAATCTGTGTCATCAACCCAAATGACCTATGAAAAATCTAGCCCTGACCTGTTGTTGGGTGATTTGCTGCATTTTTTCAACCCAAGCTCAAAAGTCCATCCTTTGGTATCAATCGCCCGCCGAAAAATGGGAAGAAGCACTCCCTTTGGGCAATGGCAGATTGGGAGCGATGGTTTTTGGCAAAACCAGCCATGACCGAATCCAACTCAATGAAGATTCACTTTGGCCGGGTGGCCCTGATGATTGGGGCTTGGCCGATGGAAGACCTGAAGACTTAGCTCAGATCCGAAAATACCTGATCGACGGAGAGCACCACAAAGCGGATTCCTTGATGGTCTTGAAATTTTCCAGAAAAGGAGTGACCCGATCGCATCAGACACTCGGTGATCTTTGGCTGGATTTTGATTGGAAAGATGTGACGGATTACAAACGCTCACTTGATTTAGAACGGGCCGTTTCAGAGGTTTCATTTACCAGTGAAGGGCACCAAGTCAGACAGCAAGTCTTTGCCTCAGCACCTGATCAGGCGATTATTATCCAGCTTTCCACAGATCATCCCAAGGGATTTAATGGAAAAATCAGACTGGATCGCCCCGCAGATCAAGGAATCCCAACCGTAGAAACCAAAGTCCTTCACCCGCAACTGCTGGAAATGAAAGGAATGGTCACCCAAAGAGGTGGACAGATTGATTCTAAGCCATTTCCTATCACGGAAGGTGTAAAATTCCGAACTCTCGTTTCCGCCCAAAGCCCAGATGGGCAAGTCAAAGCCTCCGAAAACGGTCTGGAAATCACCGGTGCAAAAACGATCTACCTCAAACTCGTCACCGCAACTTCTTTTTACCACCACGACTTCGAACAAGTCGCGGAAGCACAGCTGGAAAAGATCTCTTTCAAAAGTTGGGGGGAGCTGCTTTCCGCCCACGAACGCGAATACCAAAGTTTGTTTAACCGAATGAACCTAAGACTTGGATCAGAAAGTGAAGACCTCACTCCCACCGATCAACGGATCGCCCATGTGAAAAACGGACAGGTTGACCTTCACCTGGAAAAGTTGCTGTTTGATTTTGGGAGGTACTTGCTCATTTCTTCCTCCCGACCCGGCACCAATCCAGCCAATCTGCAAGGACTCTGGAATCAGCACATCGCAGCGCCTTGGAATGCCGATTACCATTTGAACATCAACCTACAGATGAACTATTGGCCGGCAGAGGTCACTGGGCTTAGCGAACTTCACCTTCCGCTTTTCGACTTTGTGGATGGGTTGATCGAGAATGGAAAAAAGGCCGCCTCAACCAATTTCGGCATGCGAGGGGCCATGCTACCTCACACGACCGACCTCTGGAAAATCCCTTTTCTCCAAGCCGCCACGGCCTATTGGGGAAGTTGGATCGGGGCAGGCGCCTGGCTAGGCAGGCATTATTGGGAGCATTACTTATTCACGGGTGATGAAAAATTCCTCAAGGAAAGGGCCTTTCCAGCCTTTGAGCAGATCGCCCAGTTTTATTCAGACTGGCTGATGACCGATCCACGAGACGGAAAGCTCGTTTCCGCACCTTCGACCTCTCCCGAAAATCAGTTTATCAACGAAAAAGGAATCAAAGCAGCTTCCACCCTCGGAGCGGCCATGGACCAGCAATTGATCGCAGATATTTTTTCCATTTACCTCCAAACGGCTAAGATCCTCGAACAAAATTCTCCACTTCAAGCCATCATACAATCCCAACTTCAGGCCCTTCGCCCCGGCGTGGTGCTAGGCCAAGACGGAAGGATTTTGGAATGGGATCGACCTTACCAAGAACCTGAAAAAGGCCACCGGCACATGTCTCATCTGTATACCTTTCATCCAGGAAATGCCATCACCCTCAGCCAAACGCCAGACTACTTCGAAGCCGTGAAAAAGACCCTTCAGTACCGCCTCGATCATGGAGGTGCAGGCACAGGCTGGTCCAGAGCGTGGTTGATCAATTTTTCTGCACGCTTGATGGATGGAGAAATGACCCACAGCCACATCCAAAAACTCATCTCCCAATCCCTTTACCCAAACCTATTCGATGCCCATCCTCCCTTTCAGATCGATGGAAATTTTGGCTACACATCAGGGGTAGCCGAAATGCTCCTTCAATCCCACGAGGAGGGAATCATTCGACTCTTGCCTGCCCTGCCAAAAGCTTGGCACTCAGGAAAAGTATCCGGATTGAAGGCTAGAGGTGGTTTTTCGCTTGATTTTTCTTGGGAGAACGGCACGCTCAAAACCCTTAAAATCACTTCTCTTCTTGGCAAGAAAGCGGTGATTTTGGCCGAAGGATCTGAGATCGAACTCTTTCTCAAAAAAGGAGAAAGCATGGAAATGGAGTTCTAAGCAGCATTTATCACAGGTCTACCTTAGCGAGTTGAAAATTTAATTACCTTCCAGACATGAGTGAGCATTCGGTATCAGTAGCCATCATTGGCGGAGGTTTCTCCGGAATTGCCGCGGCCAAAAAATTACATCAGGAAGGTATTTCTTTTCTGGTCTTGGAAGCTCGGGAGCGATTAGGAGGCAGAGTTTATACCAAACAATTTGAACAAGGATATTACCTGGATTTTGGGGGACAGTGGATCGGTCCTACTCAAGATCGCATGTATAAACTATGCAAAGAGCACGGACTGACCTACTTTGAAACTTACAATCAGGGGAAAAACATCCTTGACCTTGGAACTAAGCTGAAAACTTACCGAGGAACGATCCCCAAGCTGGACCTTTTTTCCCTGCTCAACCTTGATTGGTTGATTAGAAAACTGGAAAAACTTGCCCGTCAGATCGATCTAAATGCTCCTTGGAGCCATCCCAAAGCCGCCGAGTTCGATTCCCAAAACCTCGACCATTTCCTCCAAGCAAATTCCAAAACGAAAGCTTGCTACCAAGTCATCAGATTGGGATGCGAGACGATTTTTGCCTGTGATCCGCATGAAATCTCGCTCTTACACGCCCTTTTCTACATCCGATCAGGCACTTCTCTGGAATGTCTCATCAATGTCAAAGGCGGTGCCCAACAAGATCGAATCAAAGGTGGCATGCAGACCTTGGTTGAGGCGATGGCCAAACCCTTTTTGAATCAAATCCACTTTCAATCTCCAGCCCAGAAAATTCAACATTCAGAAAATGGGGTGAAGATCCTTGGCGAAGACTTTTCCATCTCAGCCTCCAAAGTCATCTTGGCGGTACCTCCACCTTTATTGGCACAGATTGAATTTTCTCCTGCTTTACCGGAGGCAAAATCTAACTTGCTCCAAAACTACCCAATGGGTAAGGTTGCCAAGTGTTTTATGATTTATGAAAAGCCATTTTGGAGAGAACTGGGCTTTTCGGGCCAGTCTGTTTCGGATGAAAAAACCCCTTTTCAGGCCTTTTACGATTGCTCTCCGACTGGTGCTGAAAAAGGCATCCTGATGGGATTCGTCGTGGGCAGCAGAGCCGAGCGGTTTTTTGCCAAGTCAAAAAGAGCACGAAAAGAGGAAATGACAGCCGTGCTGACCCGATATTTTGGAGAAAAAGCGAAAGATGCTCTGGCGTATGAAGAATTCACCATGACAGATGAGGCTTGGTCCAAAGGCTGCTATGCGGGACTGATGAAAGTGGATGCTTGGACTACCTTCCAAGATGCCTACAGGCAAGCTCTCCCTCCGGTTTATTTCGCAGGAACAGAGGCAGCTACTAAGTGGCATGGCTACATTGAGGGCGCGGTGCTCGCAGGGGAAAGTGCCGCATCAGAGGTCATTAACTGCTTGAGAAATGATTAAAAAGCTGATCAGTTTCTTGATTTTCCTGCTGTTCTGCTGGCTGGTTTGGGCCTATTCCGGCCGAAATCAGCCTTTTCCAATTCCTCAATCGCACTTGTCAGTAGTTCAAAGAATTTCCACCAATGACAGTTCGGACCGCCAACTAATCGGAGTTCAACCCTACATGGAGGTGAGTGACTATTTTTATCAGGCTACTTTCAAAGAAAAACTCAATCTCTACCTTAAAGAGGCAAGATCCAAAGGTTACTTAGGCAAAAAATCTGTCGTACTTTTCCCGGAATACCTTGGCACTTGGCTGGTTTTGCAAGGTGAAAAGCAAACCATTGCTGCGGAAAAGACTTTGACCGGTGCGATGACGCTGATGGTGACCAGCAATTTGTTTGAGTTTGGGATTTTTTATTTCCGACACCACCAGGAAAAAGACAAAGCTGCAGCTGCCATTTTCAGAATGAAATCCAGGAAAATGGCCAAAAGCTATTTCCAAACTTTCAGCGAATTAGCAAAGGAATACAATATAACCATCGTTGCAGGATCCATCATTCTGCCTGAGCCACGTGTGATCAACGGGGAGCTTGAAGTAGAGCCAACCGGACGATTATTCAATGCCAGTTTTGTCTTTGGGCCTGATGGAAAAATCATTGGGAAACCCATTCTTAAAGCCTTTCCAATTGAATCAGAACAGGATTTCCTAACTGCTGCAAGCGCTAGTGAGGTACCTGTTTTTGAACTCCCAATTGGAAAAACCTCCGTACTGGTCTGCGCTGACAGTTGGTACGCGGAAGCCTACCAAAATGCCAAACGGAATCAGGCAGAACTCATCCTAGTTCCCTCCTACTGCACCGGCGAAGGCACCATGGATAAACTTTGGCAAGGCTACAGTGGCTACGAGGAACCTGTAGGGACGGATCTTTCCGATATCGGCAAAATCACCGAACAGGCCGCTTGGGAAAAATATGCCTTGCCCGGACAAATCGGAAAGACGGCTGCTGCATACGGAATGAATGTATTCTTGAGGGGAGCGTTGTGGGACTTGGGTACCGACGGGCAGCCATTTGTAATCTCTGAGGGAAAACTATTGGAAATCAAGCCTGCTGAAAAAGCAGGAATTTGGGCACTTAATTTTTGATCTGATGTGTGATACACTGGTAGCCCTTCCTCACGTGACCAAATCAGGTGGTCTGATTCTTGGAAAAAATTCCGATCGAGAGCCTTTAGAAGCCCAGGCCATCCTCCACGTTCCACAAACGATTCACCAAGAGTCACAGCTCCAATGCACGTATATCAGTATTCCTCAGGTGGAATTGACCTATGAAGTGATCCTGTCCAAGCCCTTCCAAATGTGGGGAGCCGAAATGGGCGCCAATGAACATGGAGTCGTCATCGGAAATGAAGCCGTATTTACCAATGTCAAGTTTGATAAAAAGCAGGTTGGACTCACGGGAATGGATCTACTCAGACTTGGACTAGAGCGTGGAAAAACCGCCAAAGAAGCACTTCAACTCGTCATCAACTTGCTTCAAACCTATGGTCAAAATGCATGTGGAGGCTACCAAAACAAGAATTTCTATTACCATAACAGTTTTCTGATTGCGGACCCAGAAGAAGCTTTTATTCTCGAAACAGCCGGAAAATCCTGGGCTTATCGGGCGGTGGATTCAATCGGAAGCATTTCCAATGGACTGACTATCGAGGAAGACTATTTGGAAGCTCATTTTGAGAAAGAAGCGAGGAATATTCAACGCTTGTTTTCGGGTTCATCCAGAAGTTTCAGAGGCAATTTTTCAGACCTGATTTACACTACTGCTGGAAAATCAAAACAACGGCAAGCCTGCACCTTGGGCTTTATGGAAAAAAGGAATAAGCCCGGCGTGGAAGATTTTTTCCAAGCCTTGAGGCAGCATGATCGAGAAGATTTTCAGCCCAAAAAAGCCACCACAGGCTGCATTTGCATGCATGCTACAGGATTTACCAATCCCTCCGACACGACCGGAAGTATGGTGGCGGAGATCCGAAAAGATACCCTCTCGACCATTTGGCTCACAGGCACCTCACATCCTTGCATGAGTTTGTACCTGCCTTTTTATTTTGGAACAGATTGGAATCAAGATCTTTTTTCTCCCACAGCCCACCCTGATCAAAGTCTCTGGTGGAGAGTTAAAAAAATTCAGCAATCGATTTCAAAAAACTACTCCGTTTTGCAGCCCAAATGGAAAAACAGACTTGATCAGCTTCAAAGCATCTTGATTGTCGAAAATGAGAGTCTACTCAAAGGAAATCCAGATAAGCAGAAACTCTCTTTATTCATGGAAAAGTGCTTAAATGACTATCTAGAGGTCATTCAATCATTTGAAATAGAATGACGGTGGCTTGCCTAATTTTTTTTACCAGCGGTAATTCACTAGGTCAAAAATCAAATTGAATTTCTATAGACTTAATTCAATCAAATATTTCTCAATAGACTATTTGAAGGAATCGCACAAATAAATGATATTTAAAAACTAAACTAGTCTTATGAGAATTTTCTCCTCTCCTCTTTTAGCTCTTTTGAGTATCGCTTTGTTCGTATGGGCCTGTAAAGAAAAAGAAGACCCGCTATCTGGAGTCTCCGGGGTTAAATCTATTTCTGCAAAGGTTCTTTCAGAGGGAGGAGTAATTGTAACCGGAGAACTGAGCAGGTTTGATGAGGTTTTACAGCATGGTTTTTATGTAGCCAGAGACACATCCGATTGGGAGAACAATTCGGACATTATCGATTTAGGAAGGCCATCTGCTAATGGAAAATTTGAAAAGAAGGTCGTTCAGAATATTTTGAAAGGGAAAACCTACTTTTTCAAAGCATTTATTCAAACTCGGGCCTCTAGAAGTTTTGGAAAAGCGATCTCTTTCGTGTCCCAGGGTGGCTTGCTACCCAGTATTGAACGTGTCGAACCCGCCAAGGGTCACTTGGATGAGTACATCAAGGTTTATGGGGAGCGATTTGGTAATGATGCTGCCTTTATTAAGGTATTTTTCGATGATTTGCCATCGTTTTACTATTCTCCAAAGGAAACCTTAGTAGAAATTTTGCTACCTGACGATCTCAAAAAGCCTGAATTCACCATTCGAATTGTCTATTATGATGGTCCAGAGGCTAAAATCCCTTATAGCCTAGCCACACCGATTGTCGAAGAAGTGATTCCAAGCTCACCCAAGGTTGGAGATATTATCACCTTAAAGGGTAATCATTTTGACCGTAGAAAAGAGAAAAATGAAGTTTTTCTGGGTGGAAAAAGAGCTGAAATCATCGAAAGCACAAGAGAAACTTTGAAAGTAAAAATTCCTGATGAGGTAGGTTCAGGGGAACTTGAGATTCAGGTCAATGCCCAATTACAAGCGGTAAAGCAGACGGTAAAAGTGAAGCTTGCAGAACCTAAAATCAACAGCTATCCTTTGATAGCAAAGGTGGGGCAAGAATTGGAAATCAAAGGCGAAAACTTCAATCCTGAATACTATTTGAACAAAGTATTAGTCAATGGATATGAAGCACAGTTGACAAATGGAAATTCCACATTTCTAAAATTTAAAATGCCCGATGTCCCCTATCCCACCGGTGAAGGTAAACTTTCAGTCACTGCAGCAGGAGTAACGGTGGAGGGTATTTTGCCCATCAAGGTAACGGATGGATGGCTAATGATCTCAAACAACTTGCCTTTTCGCTATAATGGTGACAAAGGAACATTTGTAATCAACAACACGGCCTATGTTCTAGCGAGAGACTTGGATGTAAATGACCCAAAGACCTACATCTACCGATTTAATGATTCCAACATAACCTGGACAAAAATTCCTACTCCTTTTATTTTCTTCAGAGGATTGGCCTTAGCCCAGACTTCCGATAAATTATTCATTTACACCAGAGAAGGAGACCATGATTTTTGGGAGTTTAATCCCAGTTCCAACACCTGGACAAAACGTGCAGATTTTCCTGGAGCGATTAGAGACAGACCTTTGATGTTTAGCGTCAATGGAAAAATATTCGTTGGGCCCGGTAAAAACAATGACCTTGCAGGAATCGATTCGAGGGATCTTTACAGCTACGATCCCTCAAAAGATGCTTGGGAAAAGCTCGAAGATCCATTTTTCAATCCGAGAGGCAATGTAAAAACATTTGTTTTCGGAAGTAACGTCTACGTGTTTGACGGAGCGACAAGCACCGGAGACTTTGAGGTATTCAAGTATAATGCCTCTGCTAAAGTCTGGAGTAAATCCCCTCCAATGCCGGGAGCAAGAAATGGAACAACGGCCTTCCAATTTGAAGGAAAAGGCTATTCTGCTCTTGGTAACGTAATAGGTGAGGATAACCTTTTGGAATTTGATCCGGTAACGGAAACTTGGACTAAAGCTGGATTTGTGGGATTTAGAGAAAGAAAAGATGGGTTCTCATTTGTAGTAAATGGAACTGTCTACATTGGTGGAGGACAGACTTGGCCTGAAGGCGGTAGCCAAGAGTTACTCAAGTGGATAAAATAAAAGAAAAACTTCAATAAGCCCGGTGAGGAAGACTTTCTCAAAGCCTTTGAGGCAGCATGATTGAGAAGATTTTCAACCCAAAAAAGCCAGCGCAGGCTGTATTTGCATACATGCTACAGGATTTACCTATCCCTCCAACACGACTGGAAGTATGGTAGCGGAGATTCGAAAAGAACTTGAAGCGTTCTCCTTCTCTTGCCTCCAGAAGTACAAAAATTAGATCAAGACTTGGATCTGATCAGGTGGCGTAGGCTTTTGAGCAGCTTGAGCAAGAGATTTTCTTGAGTGAATTTTTTAATTGGAGAAGCTCCCTCTTCCAAAGGGGGATATTTTTCAAGATCATCCTCATGAAGGAGGATCAAATATTGGTAAGCCACATCGATGGACTTGGCCCGTTGGGAAAGGTAGCGCACCATGGAGAAACCCATAAATACCAACTCTACTAGCCCTTCCTGCCAATTACCCAAATAAAATGCTGAACCTGCAGCAAGAAATAACACCACACAGAAGCTGCGAAAAAACTTTGACTCAGCCATCAATCGCTCCACCACAAAGTATAAAGCGCCACTGTGCTGAAGAAGATACCCTAGGGCATATTTGAAATTGTTAAAATCCTTGGTGCTGACCTGCTGGATTTTTTGGGATCGGATCCCATTGGCTTGGGTAAAAAGCGAATTTTTAGGCCAACAGATTTCTTTGATTTTTGCAAAAACCAGGTCATCAAGGTAACTGGAGACCAGGTACACAAAGTGACCAATGACATAGGCAGAGGCCGCAAAGGCAGCACCTATCACCCATTCGGGCAAATTGGGATTTTCAAAAAACTGCCATTCTGAAATCAATCCTGCTTTCCACGCGAGCCCCACCATCAAGCCACCCGGCAAAAGAATGGTCAATAAATCCAACAACCCTAGGTTAAACTTGTCAAACATA
>CALRRX020000031.1:0-12220 GCA_943370675.1 Reyranella massiliensis 521
CAGTGCCTGAAGCTCATCAAGCTCTCCCAAAGCTTTTTCCAAGGCCTGAAAATCAAAGAAAATGGTATTCCCCGCCGAGGCTAGTTCCGTGTCTTTTTCAAAAAACTCAGGATCACTTCGAAAAACGTGAGGGGCATTTTCCCCCAAAAAAAACACATCTCCAGCCTGAAATCGCCCCACATAATCCCCGCTGAGAAACTGCCCTTTCCCCTGCAAAATGACCGTCAACTGAAGTTGCGGATGTTGATGCAGCTTGTCATAGAAGTGTGCACCCCGATCTTCTTGGTAGCGCACAAACTCCCGCTGCGACTTGGGAACCTGAAAAGAAATGACTTTGGCCATGGCGTCAATAATATCAAATTGAGTAAAAATAGATGCAATAATTGATTAAGTGATCAATATCATATCAAAATGGACTAATCCTGTGAAAGAAAAGCCTGTCATTGAAATTTATCTTTGAAATCATAATCAAGTATTCATCTACCTCAGTGTTCTCTGTGGTAAAATCAACTAAGCTATGAACTGGAAAGGCGTATTCCCCGCAGTCACGACCAAATTTCACGCAGACGGAAGTTTGGATATGGATCTATTTTTCAAAAACCTGGACTTCCAACTCGAATGTGGTGTCCATGGCATCATCCTCGGAGGCACCTTGGGCGAAAGCTCCGTGCTATCTCAAGAGGAAAAAATCACCCTGACCGGTGAAACCGTAAAGTACATCAATGGCCGTGTTCCCGTGATCTTGAATATTGCAGAGGGAGCCACACAAGACGCGCTGTTCTGGGCTAAGAAGGCCGAGGAACTTGGCGCTTCCGGCTTGATGATCTTGCCTCCGATGCGCTATGCAGCGGATGCCCGTGAAGTGGTGACTTACTTCAAAACCGTCGCCAAATCTACCAAGCTACCGATGATGATTTACAACAATCCAGTGGACTACAAGACCTTGGTGACTATCGACATGTTTGCTGAGCTAGCCGAGTGTGAAAATATCCAGGCGATCAAGGAATCTACCCGTGACATCTCGAATGTGACCCGCATGATCAACCGTTTTGGAGACCGTTTCCAATTACTTTGCGGAGTAGATACACTTGCGCTGGAGGAATTACTGATGGGTGCTGTCGGATGGGTAGCCGGCTTGGTTTGTGCATTTCCAAAGGAAACTGTGGTCATCTACAACTTGGTTCAGGAAGGCAAAATCGAGGAAGCGAGAGAAATTTACCGCTGGTTCCTACCGCTTCTTGAACTCGACATCCATCCAAAATTGGTGCAATACATCAAGCTCGCCGAGCAGCATTGCGGCATTGGTTCGGAGCATGTCCGTGCACCTAGATTGACCTTGATCGGTGAGGAAAGAGCGAGAATCGAGAAAATAATCACAGACGGATTGGCAAAAAGACCGAAATTGTAAAAAAGCTGGAAGACGGGAGACCGAAGACGGAAGTGCTCTTCGGTCTTCCATCGTCAGTCTTCCAACATTGTTCGTCATTCTAGTTTTACAATCTTCAATTCCCATGAACCTCGACTCTATCTTTCACGCAGCCCAAGAAGCCTTTCTATTCTATAAAAACCTTCCCGGAAAGGAAAAGGGAGCCTTTTTAGACACCCTTGCAGACACCTTGGAAGCTAATCGGGCAGAGATCGTCCCATTGGCAATCAAAGAATCCAACCTGCCCGAAGGCCGAATCAACGGAGAGCTAGGCAGAACGACCGGGCAAATCCGGCTATTCTCTAATCTGGTGAAAGAAGGTTCTTGGGTAGAAGCGACCATAGATCCGGCTATGCCAGACCGCACTCCTTTACCTCGGGCTGATATCCGCCGGTTTTTGACACCTCTTGGACCTGTGGTAGTCTTTGGAGCGAGCAATTTTCCATTGGCCTTTTCGACGGCTGGAGGTGATACTATTTCCGCTTTGGCAGCCGGATGTCCGGTGATTTATAAAGCACATCCTGCCCATCCGGAGACTTCTAAAAAAGTGGCCGAATGCATTCATCAGGCCATTTTGAAATGCGGACTTCCATCCGCACTTTTCACCCATGTGGAAGGAGGAATCACCGAAGGACAGGCCTTGGTGAAGCATCCGATGACCAAAGCCGTGGCATTTACGGGTTCGCACGCTGGAGGCATGGCTTTGTTTAACCTAGCCAACAAGCGCGAGGAACCTATTCCGGTCTTTGCCGAAATGGGTTCGGTGAATCCGATTTTCTGCTTTCCTCAAAAACTGGAAAAAGAAAACGATGCCTTAGCAAAGGCCTTCATTGCCTCACTGACCCTCGGTGTGGGGCAGTTTTGTACCAATCCAGGGCTGATCTTTGTTCCGGAGAAGCAGGCCAAAGCTTTTGAATCGGCTATTGCCGCAGAACTGAAAGACATCGCTTCAGCACCCATGCTACATCCCGGTATTGCGCAGGCCTATTACGATTCCATTCAGTTTTTGGAATCGAGAGAAGAACTCCGTTGGGTGAAAGTCGCAGATCCGAAACACCTGATCAACGGAAGTACGGCATTGGCAGAGATCAAAGCTGTGGACTGGCTGAGGGATTCTTTGTTCCAAAAAGAAGTGTTTGGGGCCTTTGCCATGATGGTGGTGTACCAAAACGAAGACGAACTTCTGGAAATCGCCAAGCACCTCCACGGGCAGCTGACCATCACCGTGTGGGCTGATGCCGAAGAGCTCCAAAACCAGCTTTATCTGATCAATCTGCTGGAAGAAAAGTGCGGTCGATTACTCTTCAAGGGAGTTCCAACAGGTGTGGAAGTTGGCTATGCCATGCAGCATGGTGGACCTTTTCCTTCTACCACTGCCCCAAACAGCACCTCCGTCGGAGCGCACGCCATCAAGCGTTTTGCCCGTCCGATCGCCTTCCAGGATATGCCTCAGGAATTGCTACCCGATGCCTTACGGGATGAGAATCCTTTGGGAATTTGGAGATTGGTGAATGGAAAATGGGAAAAATAATGTACGATTGACGAATTGCGATTTACGAGATTGTAGATAGAGTTGACCCTTTCTTACCGCCTTGCCATCCTAGAATTTTCCAATTTTAAAATCTTCCAATATTTCAATAATCTAAATGCCTTCAAGACATACCTTCTCCTGCATTGACGCTCATACCTGTGGTAATCCCGTCCGGGTAGTTTCTGGTGGTGTTCCTTTTCTGAAAGGAAATACCATGCTGGAAAAGCGTCAGTACTTCATGGAAAACCTCGACTGGATCCGTACAGGGCTCATGTTTGAGCCACGGGGTCACGACATGATGTCGGGCTCTATGCTTTTCCCACCTCACGATCCGCAAAACGACTTTGCTGTGCTTTTCATCGAAACTTCTGGCTGTCTGCCCATGTGCGGTCATGGTACCATCGGCACCATCACTATTGCTATTGAGGAGGGATTGATTCATCCCAAAACTCCGGGATTTCTGAGAATGGAAGCTCCGGCAGGATTGGTCTTGATCGAATATAAGCAGGAAGTCAAAAAGGTCAAGTCTGTAAAACTGACGAATGTAAAAAGCTACTTGGCCGCAGAAAATCTGGATATCGAAATCGAAGAACTCGGTAAGCTGAGGGTGGATGTGGCCTATGGAGGCAATTTCTACTGCATCGTGGATCCTCAGGAAAACTTCCCTGGTTTGGAGCATTTCAAAGCCGAGCAGTTGATCTCCATGGCACGAAATCTCCGCTCAAAGATGAACGAGCGCTATGATTTTGTTCATCCTGAGCACGATCGCATCCGTGGACTTTCTCACGTGATGTGGACAGGAAAGACGCTAGACGAAAGCAGCACCGCCCGGAATGCGGTTTTCTACGGAGACAAAGCCATCGATCGCTCCCCTTGTGGTACCGGTACCTCTGCACGCATGGCACAGTGGTTTGCCAAAGGCTGGCTGAATCCCGGAGATGAGTTCGTTCATGAAAGCTTCATCGGCTCCAAGTTTATCGGAAGAATCGAAGAAGTCACCGAGATAGCAGGCCAGCCTGCTATCGTGCCAAGTATCGAAGGCTGGGCCAAAGTCTATGGCTACAATACCATCATTTTGGATGATGACGATCCGTATGTTCATGGTTTCCAGGTGATTTAACCTCAAAACTTATCATTAATGACTTCCCGAAACGGAAGTCATTTTTGTTTTTACAGGAAGGAAAAAAAATCTGGCTTTAAAGACTGAATAATTCCTAATTTAAGGGTATTCCTACCTTTAGATTTTTATGAAGCGAATCTCTTTTATCGCAAAGGCCCTGACTTTTGCATTGCTGATTGGTATATGCTTTCAAGCTTCCGCATTTCAAAAAGACATTCTTTTTGCCTCAGAGACCCCCTTGGACTTAGAAATTGTGACCAATTTCAAATTGATCAAAGGCTCAAAATCAGACACGGTCTTCTTCCCAACTTTCATTAAATACAGAAACCTAGAAGGAAAAATGGACTCTGTCCCTGTTAATCTTCGAGGAAGAGGAAACTCCAGAAGAGCCCAGTGCTTTTTCACACCACTCTGGTTGAAAATCCCCAAAGGAGCCACAAAAAACACCCCATTTGAAGGAAATCGCAGTTTGAAACTGGTCCTACCCTGTCAGGAAGGTAATAGTTACAATCAGCTGGTCCTCAAGGAATACATCGCCTACAAGCTCTACGAAAAAGTAAGTCCATACTTTTTCCAAACGCGGTTGATCAACTTAAAACTGACCGATCGACAAACCAAAAAAGGAAAGTCCTATGACTTGACTGCTTTTGTACTTGAAGATGTGGACAATATTGCCGAAAATTATGAGGCTAAAACCAAGGATTCCGGCTTGATTTTGCCTCAATTAATCAACGACACGCTGGCATTAAAACAGGACTTTTTTGCCTTGATGATCGGCAATACCGACTGGTCCAATACTACCCAGCACAATGTGAAAATGCTGAAAAAAGGGGAGGATAAATTTATCCCCGTTGCCTATGACTTTGACTATTCCGGATTTGTCAATGCACCCTATGCCATTCCCTATGATTACTTACCTATCAAAAAAGTAACTGAAAGACTTTATCGGGGAATCTGTCGAAGTGAAGAACTCACGCAATTCGTCAGGGCTGATTTTTTAGACCGAGAATCTCAGATTTTAACCACTTTGGCGACATACCAATCTACGCTTTCAAGTGCTGACTATGCAGCTGCACGGAGCTTTTTGTTGGAATTTTTTTCGATCCTGAAGAATGACGGCGCATTCAACTCCCAAGTCACTAAAGCCTGCCAAAAGTATAATCTAATAGGAAATTGACTCAATTGAAGAAAAAAACGGAAAATCCAGTCAATCAAAGACCAGTTCTTGTCAATTCAGGCAAATATTAATTTTGATTTCTACCTTACCTTCGTTTTGAAATTCATTCAATTCAGGGCTTTCACCTCTCCTTTTCAAAGGAATTTGAGGAAGAATCTGAAGAAATCAAGTTAAGTGGAAACGCATTCGAAAATATGAAACCAACCCTTGTCATCGGCGGCGGAATCGTCGGTTTATTTACTGCCTATTTTCTCAATAAAGAAGGAATCGACGTCGAAGTCATCGATCAGACAGACATGCAGGATAATTGCTCCACGGGCAATGCCGGCATGATCACCCCAAGCCACATTATTCCTTTGGCAGCGCCCGGAATGATCAGCAAAGGGATTGCGTGGATGTTTTCTTCGAAAAGCCCGTTCTACATCCATCCCCGACTGGATTACAAGCTCGCGCAGTGGTGCTTGCTCTTTTTCAAGGCAACTTCTGAATCGCAGGTAAATCGTAGTATTCCTTACCTCAACCACCTGACGCTTTTCAGCAAGGCCTTGTACCAAGAGTTTCAGGCAGAGCATCCGGAGTCTGCAGTCCGCCTTTCGGAAAAAGGCCTCATGATGGTCTATCAGACCGAATCAGTGGAAAAAGAAGAAATCGAATTGGCACATTTGGCCAAAAAATACAAGTTGGAAGCAGAGGTACTCAATGCAGCAGACGTACAGAAGCTCGAACCGAATCTGGAAGTCAAAGCCCGAGGTGCAGTGTATTTCTCGGGTGATTCTCATTTGGATCCGGGAGTCCTTTACAGCTATGTGAAAAAGTACTTGGTCGCGAGAGGAGTCAAGTTTCACCCGAACACAGAGGTATTGGGATTTGAAAATACAGCTCATGCTGTTCAAGCAGTCCTAACCGATAAAGGGAAAATCGAGGCTGGAAAAGTAGTTCTCTGTGGCGGTGCTTGGACAGCCGAACTTTCCAAAAAGTTAGGCTTCTCACTTCCGTTGATGGGAGGAAAAGGATACAGCTTTATCCAAGAAAATAATCCTGCATTGCAAATCCCCACCATTCTCACCGAGCGAAAAGTGGCAGTGAGTCCATACGGTGATTTTGTGCGATTTGGAGGTACTCTGGAAATAGCAGGTACCAACCAAAAGGTAAACATGAATCGGGTGAAGGGAATTTTCGAATCGATCAATCAATATTACCCTACTTTCAAAGCTAAATTCCCCGAGGAAGAGCAGATTTGGAAAGGCTTGAGACCTTGCACACCAGACGGATTACCGTACATTGGCATGGCGCCAGGCTATGAAAATGTCCTAGTCGGCGCAGGCCATGCGATGCTTGGCTTGACAATGGCACCAGCCACGGGAAGACTCCTAACCGAGCTTCACCAGCAAAAAGATACCTCTCTGGAAATGAAAGGATTTGAAGTAGGCAGATACAACTGAATTGGTTAAAGTTTCTTCATTCTAAAATCTATCCACGCAGAACCCCTAATTTTAGATCATGAAGAAATTCTTGATGTTGGGACTCCTTTCCCTTGGACTAGTGTCATGCGACAAAACCTGGTTGCCCAAGCCTCCGGGTTACAATCGGATTGACCTGCCCAAACACGATTACCAAAAATTGGAAACTGGCTATCCCTATCAGTTGGATTTCTCCAAGTACAGCAAGGTCGAAGCAGATTCTTTCAATCTCACGGAAAAAGCCTGGATTAATCTGAACTATGAGGATTTTGGGGCCAAAGTCCATCTGACCTATAAAAAGATCGATGATCAGACTAGCTTCAAGAAACTCTCCAGCGATGCCTTTAAGCTCACTGCCAAGCACCAAATCAAAGCTTACGGCATCGAAGAAGCAGTATTGATTACGCCAAACGGCTATTCAGCTGTAGTGGCAGAGCTTTCTGGTGAGGTACCTACGCAGTTTCAATTTTTTGTCACTGATTCTACCACTCACTTTTTGAGAGGGGCAGTTTACTTCAATACTGCTATGAAAAATGATTCCTTAGCACCTGTCATCGAATACCTTAAAATCGACATGACTCACCTCATGAATTCCCTGAAGTTTGTGGAATAAGACAACCAAAACCTTTATCATGAAAAAGCCTGCCTGAATTAACTTCGGGCAGGCTTTTTTGCTTATCGAATAGAAAATCAGTTAAGATTCTTCCAAGACCGGAAAATAATGACACCGCCTATCAGGGCAATGATGGCAGAAACTACTCCGGGTAGCATTTCTCCATAAATGAAGAATCCTGTCGAAAACAGCGCTGCATAAACCATAAATGTACCTGTGATCATCAAGCCGATTTCTTTGCCCAGGCTTCCTTTTTCCTCCTTTTCAGCAGGATATCGATCCAATAATTTCTTCCATCCCAAAGAAGCCGGAGTCACTTTACGATAGAAAGAAAGTAGTACTTCATCCTTTTCAGGCTGAGTCATAAAAGTCACCAATAGCCAACCTACAGTCGTGATGGAAACTGAATAGATCAACTTCAAATAAGACTCTTCGGCAGGGATATCGATCAAGCCGAGTTGTGGATTGATCACTTCAAAGAAGATGGCTACCACAAATGAAATCGCCATAGCGGAGATCTCGGTGTAGGCATTGATTCTCCACCAAAACCAACGAAGGATAAAGATCAAACCTGTACCTGCACCGATCTGCAACAAAATATTGAAGGCATTGAGCGCTGAAGAAAGTGCAAGAGCCAGGATGGATGATAAAATCATCAGAACTACAGTGGAAATTCTTCCCACAGCTACCAATTCCTTGTCAGTAGCTTCAGGCTTGACAAACCGGAGGTAAAAATCATTCACCACATAGCTGGAACCCCAATTGAGATGGGTAGAGAGTGTGGACATGACCGCTGCAATCAAGGAGGCCAACACAATACCGATCAGGCCGGTGGGTAAGAATGATAACATTGCTGGATAGGCCAAGTCATCTCCCAGTTTATCCGCAGGAATATGAGGAAAAGCAGTTTGTAGATCAGAAACAGTCGGGAAAATTACCAGAGATGCCAAAGCAACGATGATCCATGGCCAAGGTCTCAATGCATAGTGTGCAATATTGAAAAACAAGGTGGCGCCTATAGCATTTTTCTCATCCTTAGCAGAAAGCATTCGCTGTGCGATGTATCCGCCTCCTCCAGGCTCAGCACCAGGATACCAAGTAGCCCACCATTGGATCGCAATTGGAAGAATAAAAATGGGTACATAGACATTTGGATTTGAGAAGTCAGGCATAAAGTCCAGTTTGGTAGCTACTACCTCATGCGCCAACAGATTACTCAATGATCCGATCTCAGGTAGATCCAAAACATAATAAGCAGCCCCGAAGGAACCGATCATCGCAATGAAAAACTGAAAGAAATCAGTCAACAATACCCCTTTCAATCCTACCAAGGAACTGTAGATCACTGTGACAATCGAGGCAATCAGTAAGGTCTGCACTGGGGTCAGTCCGAGCATTACGCCACCGATCTTGATGGCTGCCAGTGAAACCGTAGCCATAATGACCACATTAAAAAACACTCCCAAGTAGATCGCTCTAAATGCTCTTAAAAACGCTGCTCCTTTGCCAGAATAGCGCATTTCATAAAACTCCAAATCGGTGGTGGCTTCCGACCTTCTCCAGAGTTTGGCATACACAAACACCGTTAGCATTCCTGTGAGCAAAAACGCCCACCAAGCCCAGTTGCCAGCGACCCCGTTTTTGCGGACCATATCTGTTACCAGATTTGGAGTGTCTGCCGAAAAGGTGGTTGCTACCATCGATACTCCAAGTAGCCACCAAGGCATATTTCGGCCTGAAAGGAAAAACTCTTTAGCTGAGCTACCCGCAGATTTGGCTGAGAATAAGCCGATCCATAGGGAAATAATGAAGAAGGCCGCAATGATGCCCCAATCTAATACCGTTACATTCATAGTTTTGGGTTTAAACTAGCACCCAATTAACAGAAATATTTTCTTTAATAAATCATATCTTTTTTAATTTTTTTTTGAAACCAGCTAAAAAATTACCCAATTTGAAGTGCTTTGATCGATTTAATATTCAATTCTTCCAAATTTCAATTCTTGGCTATTTTCGCAACATGAATTCCACCCTTCTTACCGCACTTCGAGAGGCTTATCATTTTTCTCAAAACCAAGATCTTGAAATTACCCCATTCGGAGAAGGGCTGATCCATGAGACCTTGTTGCTTTCTCAAGAAGGAAAAAAGTGGATCCTTCAGGGGTTCAACCAGTCTGTATTCAATTTCCCCGATCGCATTGATCACAACCTTACCATGCTCTACCAGCATGAAGTAAATCACCCTCTTCCTTTTCAACTTCCTCTTCCTATTCAAAATAAGTGGGGTAGCGGGCTAACCGAAATCCAAGGTCAACATTATCGCTTGTTTGACTTTGTCCCTGGCAAAACCCTGCAACAAATAGAACATCCCACTCAAGCCTACATTGCCGCTAAGGCCTATGGAGAATTTGCCAACTGGGCAAAAGACGTCGATGCCTACCAAATGCAGGAAACCATCCCCAATTTCCATCGCCTGGATTTAAGGTTTGAAAAACTAGCCCATGTAGCAGAATCCAAGTCTGAACTGAGTGTGGCAGAGCAGGAAATCTTGGACTTTTACCTTGGCCAAAAGCCATTGGTTGATTGGTACCTAGATCAGATTCACGATTTACCCCTGCGAGTGACTCACAACGACACCAAGATCAACAACCTCATTTTTTCAATTGACCTAGCCAAGGTAGAAGCAATCATCGACCTTGACACCCTGATGGGAGGCTTCCTGATGTATGACTTTGGGGATTTGGTACGAACTGTGGCCTGCAGTCTGCCAGAGACCAGTACAGATTGGGGAAACATCTTTCTCAAGCCGGAATTGGTTGAAGAGCTTATGAGAGGATATTGGGAAGGTGTACATACACTTGTTTCGGCCAAAGAAGCGACTTCCCTGCTTTTTGGAGGCGAGATCATGACCCTGATCATGGGGCTTCGGTTTTTCACGGATCATTTACAGGGCAACATCTATTACAAAGTGAGCTACCCTGAGCAAAATTTCCATCGGGCCAAAAACCAGATGCTGTTCCTCAAAAGCCAGCAAAACCAAAGGGAAATCCTGAAATCAACTTGGAGAAACATCACCTCGAATTCCTGAGTTAAATTTCGTCGAAGGATAATTCATCCCAAAACCTTGGCAATTGGAATCGCGAAGGGTTAATTTGTTGGCTTCCTAAATTCAGCTCACTTGTCCGGAATATTTGATACCCGCATCGAATACCTCAAAGGCGTCGGTCCTCAAAAGGCCGAATTGCTCAATAAGGAGCTGAACATTTTTACCTACGGAGACATTCTCCAGCACTACCCTTTCCGATTCGAGGATCGCACTAAATTTTTCAAAATCCGAGACCTCAATGAGGAACTGGAAAACGTGCAGGTCATGGCACGCGTCAAGAGCGTGGAATTGATCGGTACAGGAGGAAAAAAGCGCCTCGTCGCTCAGGTTTTTGATGAAACTGGAGAGATGGAGATGACCTGGTTTAAAGGAATCCAATGGGTGGTGAAAAAACTGCCAATTGGAGCTGCGTTTATTTTCTTTGGAAAACCAGCTCAATATGGCCGAAAATGGTCCATGGCACATCCCGAGATGGAACCGATCACGGCGGCAAATGAAAAGCGAAATACCTTTCAGCCGGTGTATTCCACCACAGAAAAGTTGAGAGCCAAATTTCTGGATTCGAAGGGTATTTCTCGCATTTTGGAAGTGTTGGTCCCGATGGTTTTCCCCCAGATTCCTGAGACCCTTTCTCCGGAAATCCAACATCAGTACCAACTCATCGGAAAGCAGGAAGCCATTCGGCAGATTCACTTTCCAAGTTCTCCAGAGCTACTGCATCGAGCACAAAAGCGACTGAAGTTTGAAGAGTTTTTCTATCTCCAGCTTCGATTGCTGATGATGAAAGTGACCCGAACGGAGAAATCGCGAGGCCAAGTTCTATCGAATACCGACCTACTCACCGATTTTTATAAAAACCATATTCCCTTTGACCTCACCAATGCTCAAAAGCGGGTCATTAGGGAAATCTACGGCGACATGAAATCCAGCCGACAGATGAATCGACTGGTGCAGGGGGATGTAGGTAGTGGGAAAACCATGGTCGCTTTTATTAGCATGTTGATTGCGATCAGTTCGGGGGCACAGGCATGTCTGATGGCCCCAACGGAGATTTTGGCCAATCAGCACTTTGAAGGACTGAAAGGCTATGCCCAAATGATGGGGCTGAAGATTGCCCTTTTGACTGGTTCGGTGAAAAAGTCTGCCCGGAAAATCATTCATGAAGAGTTACTCAACGGGGAGTTGAAAATCCTGATCGGAACCCATGCCTTGCTCGAGGATGTGGTACAGTTTCAAAACCTGGGCTTAGCGATTGTGGATGAGCAGCACAGGTTTGGAGTAGCACAGCGGGCTAAACTGTGGGCGAAAAATGAGGAATTTATTCCGCACGTGTTGGTCATGACAGCCACTCCTATCCCTAGGACTTTGGCGATGACTTTGTATGGTGACCTCGATGTTTCGGTGATTGATGAAATGCCGGCGGGGAGAAAACCGATTCAGACTGTCCACCGCTACGATAAGGATCGATTGAAAGTCTTTGGATTTATAAATGAGGAGGTCAAAAAGGGCCGACAAGTCTACATCGTCTATCCGCTGATCGAGGAATCAGAAAAGCTTGACTTGAAAAACCTGATGGATGGATACGAAAGCATTGCTCGGGCTTTTCCCCAATACCACTTGAGCATCGTCCATGGAGGAATGAAGGCGGAAGACAAAGACTTTGAAATGCAGCGATTTGTGAAAGGCGAAACGCACATCATGGTAGCCACTACCGTGATTGAAGTGGGGGTCAACGTACCCAATGCCTCAATAATGGTAATCGAAAATGCCGAGCGATTTGGCCTTTC
>CALRRX020000032.1:0-12208 GCA_943370675.1 Reyranella massiliensis 521
TGAAGTGCACCACTTTTCTAAATACTTGATGGATCCTGAGACCGGCCTGTCCTACGACGAGCCAGCACCCAACTCCTTCTCTTTCAACTCGCCTTACGGTGCCTGTCCTACTTGTAATGGTCTCGGAGTGATTGAAGAGATTACCCGTGAAAGCATCATTCCAGATCCAAGTCTCAGCATCACTCGTGGGGGAATTGCACCTTTGGGAGAGTACAGAGACATCTGGATTTTCAAAAAAATCGAAGCCATCCTCAAGCATTACAAGTGCTCCATGAGTACACCGATTAAGGATCTTCCCGCTGAGGTGGTGGAAGTGCTCCTTTATGGGGATAAAATCGAAGTAGCCGTTGATTCGGTGAAGTATCCTGGAACGCAATGGAATACCACCTTTGAAGGGATCGTCAATTTTCTCCAGAAATACCAAGAAGGAAGTTCAGATAAAATACAAGACTGGGTTTCTGAATTTACCATCACCCAAACTTGCCCCGATTGCAACGGCTATCGATTGAAGAAAGAGGCGCTTCATTTCAAGATCGACGAAAAACACATCGGTGAGCTAGCCATGCTCGACATTAGAGGTTTGGCGGATTGGTTTGAAGGGCTGGAAAGCCGAATGACTGAAAAGCAGCAGATCATTGGAGTGGAAGTCTTAAAAGAAATCCGAAAGCGAATCGGATTCTTGGTGGACATTGGTTTGGATTACCTTTCACTAAATAGACCGCTTCGGACACTTTCTGGCGGGGAAGCTCAGCGAATTCGATTGGCTACCCAGATTGGTACCCAGCTCGTGGGGGTCTTGTATATCCTGGACGAACCGAGCATCGGACTGCATCAGCGGGACAATGTGAAATTGATCAAGGCGCTGCAAAGTTTGCGCGACTTGGGCAATTCTGTTTTGGTCGTGGAGCATGACAAAGACATGATGCTAGAGTCCGACTTTGTGCTCGACATGGGGCCTGGAGCAGGCAGACATGGAGGTCATATCGTCGCTTTGGGCAAGCCTGAAGAGATCCTAAAAAATAATTCGGTCACTGCCCGATACCTCAATGGTGACTTAGGGTTACCGATTCCCGAAAAGAGAAAAATTGGAACAGGTGAAAAATTGATTTTGAAAGGCGCCTCAGGTAACAACCTGAAAAATGTGACGCTTGAGCTTCCTTTGGGTACGTTGATCCTGATCACTGGCGTTTCTGGGAGTGGAAAAAGCACGCTGATTCATGAGACCTTGTTCCCGATTTTGAATCGGGAGTTTTACAATTCCAAAAAGGAACCCATGCCCTTCGAAAGCATCTCAGGCCTCAAGGCTTTGGACAAAGTCATCGAAGTGGACCAAAGCCCGATTGGGAGAACACCGAGATCCAATCCCGCTACTTATACGGGAGTGTTTTCAGACATTCGGACGCTTTTCACTGAGCTTCCTGAAGCAAAAATCCGAGGCTACAAACCAGGCCGTTTTTCATTCAATGTCAAAGGAGGACGATGCGAAGAGTGTGAGGGTGCCGGCATGAAGCTGATCGAAATGGATTTTCTTCCGGATGTCCATATTCCTTGCGAAACCTGCAAAGGAAAGCGCTACAATCGGGAGACTCTTGAGGTACGATTCAAAGGAAAGTCTATTTCGGATGTGCTCGACATGACAGTGGAGCAGGCAGTGGAGTTTTTTGAGTTTCAGCCAAAGATTCTGAGAAAAATCCAAACCCTGAGCGATGTGGGGCTTGGTTACATCACGCTTGGACAGCATGCTACGACGCTTTCAGGCGGTGAAGCACAGCGAGTCAAATTGGCCACTGAGCTTTCCAAGAAAGATACTGGTAAGACCTTTTACATTTTGGATGAGCCAACGACAGGTCTACACTTCCAAGACATTGACTTGCTCATGGGCGTATTGAACAAGCTGGTGGAGAAAGGAAATACAGTATTGATCATCGAGCACAACCTAGATGTGATCAAAGTGGCTGATTATGTGGTTGATTTGGGGCCTGAAGGAGGAAATAAGGGCGGAACGATTTTGATCCAAGGTACACCCGAGGAAGTCGCCGCACATCCTCAAAGTCACACTGGCAAATTTCTGAAACAGGAACTATATCGCTGATTTTGGGGCTGAAATCAAGTGACTCGCCCTTTTATCAAAATAGAAAAGTCCATACTTCTTACTTAGCTACCTTTGGGTCAAGTATGAACAGAGTCAGGCTGTATTGGATCTTACAACTTTTGGGGTGGGGAAGCTTTGCCTTTGTCAATGTTTTTTTTGCCTCGCTTTCAGAGGGTATTTCGCCCATCCAAGCTTGGGCTTTTGTTGCTTTGGCAGCCTTTTACTTGTTGTCCACACATGCTTTTCGCCATGTAATCAAAGCGTATGGCTGGTTCAAACTTGGAATTTTTCGGCTGCTGATCCAGGCTATTTTTGCGCTGCTTGCCCTGTCTGTGGTCAACGTGCTCGCACAGATTGTCATCAATATTGCCTTTGGCACACTCAATCCCGGCCAGGACTTTCGATCCTTGGTAATTGCGGTCAACCTTTTTGTGAGTTTTCTCTACTATGCTTTTTGGTTTCTCCTTTACTTCTTATTTCACTTCCTTGATAATTACAACAACAGCCTGAAGTATGAGGCCAAAATCAACGAGATTCGGCTCAATCATTTGAAAAGTCAGCTCAACCCCCACTTCATCTTCAATGCACTGAATTCGGTAAGGGCTCTGGTTGACGAAGATCCCAATAAGGCCAAAACGGCCATTACCCGGATTTCCAATATGCTTCGATTTTCATTAATGATGGATAAGAAGCAGGTTATTGACTTTTCGGATGAGTTGGCCACGGTGAAGGATTACTTGGCCTTGGAATCCATCCGATTTGAGGAGCGTTTGGAAGTAGTCTATCAGATAGAGGAAGAAGCCTATGGGTACAAAATACCTCCAATGATGCTTCAGACCATAGTCGAGAATGCCATCAAGCATGGAATTTCCAACTTGGTAAAAGGAGGTCTGATAGAAATCAAATGCAGGGAAGGGCTTCAGGAAGAATTGTATATCCAAGTCAAAAACAGTGGATACCTTAATCCCAATCCTTCCAAAAACAGAAAAGACGGTGGCGGTCATGGCTTGGAAAACACCAAGCAGCGGTTGAAACTGCTGTATGGCGAACGTGCCACGTTTCGGATTTTCAACTCCGGAAACCAATTTGTAATCACAGAAATCAAAATACCGAAACAAAGAGTTACTTTAGACTAACAAACTCGCAAAAAATGAGAGCCATTGTAATTGACGACGAAAGACTAGCAAGGAAAGAACTGATCAATCTATTGAATCAGTTGGAGACCGTGGAAGTGGTAGGCGAAGCAGTAAATGTGGAAGATGCCAAAGAAAAAATCGAGCAGCTTCAGCCTGATGTGATTTTTCTGGATATTCAGATGCCTGAAAAGACCGGATTTGATCTTTTGGAAGAGCTGGACCAAGTACCACATGTCATCTTCACCACCGCCTATGATGAGTATGCTCTGAAGGCATTTCAAGTCAATGCACTGGACTATTTGCTGAAGCCAATCGAGCCTAAAAGGCTGGAAGAAGCGATCCAAAAGCTGCAAGGCAAGATCGAAGGGATCAGCAGAGGCGGAGAAGGAGGAGCTCTAGCCAATCAGAAAAAACTAACACTTGAAGATCAAGTATTCGTCAAAGACGGCGATCGCTGCTGGTTTGTCAGACTATCCAATGTTCGACTTTTTGAATCCGACGGAAATTACATCAAAGTGTACTTTGACAATTTCAAGCCGATGATTCACAAATCACTCAATGCCCTTGATGAGCGATTGGATGAAAAGTCCTTTTTCAGAGCAAGCCGCAAGCATATTATCAATTTGGGTTGGGTAGAAGCCATCGAGCCTTGGTTTAATGGAGGTTTGGTCGTAACACTGCGTGGTGGCGATCGTATCGAAGTCAGCCGTAGACAAGCAGCCCGATTCAAGGAGATGATGAGTTTGTAATTTTCGTAGTCAAAAAAAAGCATTTGGTTTTACCAATAATTTGAGGAAATTAGGAGCTGAGTTAGGCTTAAAGTATTGTTTTACTTTGCTCAATTACCCTAAAAACCACCTAATCAAGTGCTTAGACTATGAAAGAAGAAAGGATACTGATTGTAGAGGATGATATTAACATCGCAGAGAATATCCAAGAGATCCTTGAACTCCTGGGTTTTGTCAATATTGATGTAGCAAACTCCGCCAATCAGTGCATTAAGACCATCAAGAAAAATCGTCCTGATTTGGTCTTTATGGACATCAAACTCAAGGGAGATAAGGATGGGATTGAATTGGGTGAGATCATTCATCAGATGTTTGATGTGCCTTTGGTTTTCGTGACTTCCTACTCTGATCCCACCATCATCGAAAGAGCCAAGCGTATCAATCCAGCAGGATTTATCGTGAAGCCTTTCAATACCAACGATATTCACGCCATTGTTGAAATTGTACTTTACAACAAGCGAACCAAGCCTACTCAGGAAGTGGCTGTGGCAAAGACAGTCAATGAAAGCCCTTATCTAGTTAATGATGCGGTTTTCATCAAAGCGGACAATGCTTTTGAGCGAGTGCAGTATGAGGACATTTACTACGTGGAGGCTAATGGCAACATGGTTACGATATTTACCAAAAACCGTGACTATCACATCCGTAAGTCCATGAAGGAAATCGAGGAAATCTTACCTTCCAACGATTTCTTGAGGGTTCAGAAGTCTTATATCGTCCATCTAGGTCAAATTGAAAGTTTCAATACCAAGGAGATCACGCTGAAAAAAGGATCTGTAGTACAAGTCGGAAGACAGTATTACAATAGCTTCCTAGCCAAATTGAATACCATCACTGAAAGTTAAACTCTGGGAAATAAGCCAGAGGCGAAATACAATTGAAATACGCTTCTCGAGATAAAGTGGAAATAAAATTCCGCATCTAAAATCTAAACCAAGAAGTTGATCTGTGGATTTTTAGCGGAGAATTTCAATACCAAAAGGCAAAAAAGAGGCGGGCAAAACCCGCCTTTTTTGATTACCAAACAATCAACCAAATTAACCCTTACGGATAGTTTCATTAGCAAGTCCCGGAGTTGCGGGACTTTTCATTTTTGTAGATGTTGATCTGATGCAGTTCAACTTCTGGATTGGAATCAAAACCGATTTGTGGAGTTGGTTTAGTAGTTTCAAATCGGGCAGTATGCTTTTCGATGCTGGATTCAGCTTTTGCTTTGAGGACGATGGTGATTGCCATAGCGAATCCCAGCGCCGCACAGACATTTTTTTGGGAAAAGAATGAAGTAGTCATGGCAGTAATTCTATTGGTTTGTTTTCGTATGTAGGGAATATGCCAAAAGGCGACCAAACTCAAAAAACCGCTTAAATCGAGCCAAAAGGCCACTTTCAATAATTTTCCTGTACGGTATCGTACAGCATGAAACCAATGGCGGACAAATGCACAGAAAAAATTGGATCCTTTAGAATAGAATAAGGATTAAAAAAACGAGGTGTTTTATAGGACCTAGAAATTACCCAGGAGATGGATTACTTCGGTTTTAAAATCCATTAGGTCCTCCTTGATAATTTCCCAAAGCAAAAGGTTGTCGATTCCAAAGTACTCATGCACGAATACATGTCTCATTCCAATAATTTCATTCCACTGAACAGTTAGACTTTGTTCCCTGATTTCTTTGGAAAGATGATTGCAGGCTTCACCAATTATTTCAAGTTGTTTTATGGAAGCATACCTCATCATTGAGTTTTGAAGAAAATCTTCTTTTTGAACGCCATGAGTGTAAGCCTCGATTTCTTCAATGGCATTTAAAATATGCCGAAGCCTTTGTTCATCACCCAGCTTATTTTTCATAAACTAGCTTTCTATCTCGAATTACTTGCGGCCTAATAAGTGGAGAAAGTGCTTCATTTGAAATTAAATCTACTTTTTGATTTAAAATCTCTTCAAGCTCGGTTTGCATTTGGAAAAATTTCAATCCGATTTTTTGTGAATAATCTAATTCGACTAAGATGTCAATATCACTATCAGAGGTCGCTTGCTCTCTGCTATAGGAGCCAAATAAATAGGCTTTCAAGACAGGCTTGTCTTTGAAATACATCTTGATTTGGTCGAGTTGAGATCTGTCTAACTTCATGATGCTCAAATATAATTAAATCAGAAAATTATTACTTCTCTTTAGGGTAGACTGAAAATAAGTAAAAAAGCACAAGCCAAATGACTTGTGCCTGATTGGTTAAAATAGCTTTCAATATCTACAGCAACTCATTTGCCAGATTAGCCAACTCGGACCGTTCGCCCTTCTCCAGCTTGATGTGGGCATAGAGCGGATGGTCTTTTACTCGGTCGATGAGGTACGACAATCCATTGGATTGAGAATCCAAGTATGGCGTATCGATCTGGAAGACATCTCCTGTGAAAATGATCTTGGTATTTTCACCCGCTCTGGAAATGATCGTCTTGATTTCGTGTGGCGTCAGGTTTTGAGCCTCATCTACAATAAAGAAGATATTGGAAAGTGAGCGTCCGCGGATGTAAGCCAGCGGCTGAATTACCAATTTTTCCTGATTGACCAGTTCTGTGATTTTTTGATATTCTTTATCGGTCTCTTTGTATTGGTTTTGGATAAACTTCAGGTTGTCCCATAGTGGCTCCATGTAGGGATTGAGCTTAGACTTGATGTCACCAGGCAGGTAGCCGATGTCTTTGTTGGAAAGCGGCACAATCGGTCTGGCCAAGAATATCTGCTTGTAATCGCGTCGCTGTTCCAAGGCACCAGCCAAAGCCAAAAGGGTTTTACCTGTTCCAGCCACACCCTGAATGGATACCAGTTTGATATTGGGATTCATGATGGCGTGCAGAGCGAAGGTCTGCTCGGCGTTTCGTGGTTTTACATTATACGCCAATCTTTTGTCGACTCGCTCCAGCACATTTTGATCGGAGTTGTAGTAAGCCAACACGGAGTTTTTTTCACTCTTCAGAATATAAAAAGCATTTGCCTTTCGCTTTCGGGTGCCTAAAATGGCTTTTGCCTCCACATAGCCCTGATCGTAAATAGTATTGATCGCCTGAGGATCGACATCGTCTAGGAAATACTTGCCGGTATTTTCCAGTTCGGAGATATTCTTGATTTTGCCTGTTTCGTAATCTTCGGCGTGGACATTCAGCGATTTGGCTTTGAGGCGGAGGTTGATGTCTTTGGAAACCAAGATGACCTTTCTTGATTTCTCGGTTTCCATAAGGTGAACCGCCACATTGAGGATTTTATTGTCATTTTTCTCCTCCCCAAATATTTTGATGGCATTGTTTTCATTTTCGGGATGATGCATCATCACTTTGAAAAAGCCCTTGGTCTTCCCATTGAGCGGAGTCCATTGATCGATCCGCTGATCCTGTGACAACTTATCGAGCAGCCGGATAAACTCCCGAGCCTCAAAATTCTTGGTGTCGTTGCCTTTCTTGAACTGGTCAAGCTCCTCGAGCACTGTGATGGGAATCACCACATCGTGCTCAGCAAAATTCATAATGGAGTTGTGTGCGTATAGGATCACGGAAGTGTCCAGCACGAAGATTTTCCGATCTTTATCGGACTTGGCTCTAGGCATGTGCAGGAAAATTGTAGTGGTGTACTGTTGAAATAATTTAGAAAATTATCTCTGTCTATCCTGATTTTCCTGGAATAAATTATGGTTAAGAATTATCAATCACCTTGATGGTGTTGAAAATCAAAATGATAAAAAAGGGTTAGAAGGTTAGAAAGTTGTAACGTTGTAGAGTTAGTGCCGCAACTTTACAACTTTGTCACCTTCCAACTTTTTCACTTTAGTCCAACAGCGCCCGGATATCCTCATTGTCCAGGCTTTTCATAAAGCTCTCTTCATTGGAGATCAGCTCTCCTGCTAGGGCCAGCTTACGGTCCTGAAGGGCCATAATTTTCTCTTCCACAGATCCTCGGGTGATGAATTTGTAGATGATGACCTTATTTTCCTGACCGATTCGGTGTGCCCGGTCGATCGCCTGAGCTTCCACCGCAGGATTCCACCATGGATCAAGTAGGAATACATATTCTGCTTTGGTGAGGTTAAGGCCGACACCACCTGCCTTGAGCGAGATCAGGAATACTTTGACATCGGGATCATTTTGAAATTTTTCCACCTGTGCCTGACGGTCTTTGGTAGAGCCATCGAGATAGGCATAAGGGATCTTTTCCCTATCCAAAAACTCCCGGACAATCGACAAATGCCGCACAAACTGACTAAACACAAGTACCTTGTGATCCTCGGAGATGGTCTCTTGGAGCATGTAGGTGATGTCTTCTTGTTTGCCAGACTCTCCTGTGTAGTCTTCTCTGACCAGCTTAGGATGGTTGGCAATCTGTCGGAGTTGGGTAAGACCGCGGAGGAGCATAAACTGCTGACTACCTCTGCCCATCCCATCGAATTCGCCGATAATTTTTTCTCTGTAATAGGTTTTTACCTCCTCGTACACCTTTTCCTGCTCAGCAGTCATGTCCGAATACTTCACATTGGTTAGTTTCTCAGGAAGGTCTTTGGCCACTTGGGATTTGAGTCGGCGTAGGATAAAGGGCTTGATCATCGCATGGAGACGAGAAGCCTTGCTCTTATCATTTTGCTTTTCGATCGGCTGCAAAAACTGCTTTTTGAAAATCGTCTGATTACCTAAGAGCCCCGGATTCACAAAGTTCATTTGGGACCAAAGGTCCATGGTGCCATTTTCCACAGGAGTACCGGTCAATATCAATCTGCGCTTGCTTTTCAGCTTATTGACAGCCATGGCAATGTTGGACGTAGGATTCTTGATTGCCTGCGATTCATCGAGGATCACATAGTTGAAATAGAAGTCTTTCAGGACATCGACATCCAATCTCACGATCCCGTAGGAAGTTAAAATCACATCATATCCTCTGAATTTCCATGGATCTTTGATCCGCTGCGTGCCGGAGTAGACGAGGACTTTGAGCTCGGGAGTAAATTTTCGTGCTTCCAGTTCCCAGTTGTAAATCAGGGAAGTTGGCATGACCAGAAGCGATGCGAAACCGGGATTTTCTTCCTTTTCATGGGCCAAAAGAGCCAAGGTTTGGACTGTTTTTCCAAGACCCATATCATCCGCAAGGCAGCCGCCAAACTGGTATTCATTCAGAAAGCGAAGCCAGTTGTAACCGGCCTGCTGATAGGGTCTAAGCGATCCTTGGAAAGATGTCGGGATCGAATAGTCATCGATCGCGTCAAAATTGCGAAGTCGTTCAAGTTTCAGGCTTAGGTTGAGTCGGATCAACTCGCCATTTTGGAGCTCGCGCGCAAAGGCTAAATGGTGCTTTCTGAGCACAAGTTCGTCAGCGGATCGCTCCTCGATGAAGTTGAAGAGCTCAGAATAATTTACAAACCAAGAGGCTGGAATGACGGCAATCTCACCGTTTGGAAGTTCAAACTCATGTTTTCCCTGAATGATCAATCGTCTGATTTTTGCAAACGGGACGAGGTAAACTCCGAATTTGATCAAGGCTTTCACATCAAACCAGTCAATGTTTTCATTGACTTCAATAGTGATCTGTGCCTTGCCGATATGGTAGATTTTTCCGCTCAGTCCATTTTTTTGGACGATACGGATTTTGTTTTCTGTGAGGTATTCTTCATGATTTCCCAGCCATTCAAAAGCTTGAGTTTTTGGGAGGGCGGTTTTTCCATGAATGAAATTGAGTCCTTTTTTCTTGATGATGGTCACATAGCGCTCTTCGACTTTGCTGGTGCGGACAGTTTTGTAGAAGGTAAAATTCCCGTCCTTTTCTTCATACCGACAAGAGTTGCCATTACTTTCGCCATCATTGGATAGCATGCCGAAGTCAAATTCACCATACTTGAATCTCGGCTCCAAAACGATTACTTCTTCCGAAGTATTTTCTATTTCTTCGCCAAAGAGGTTTTCAGTTGGGGTACCTCCAGGTAATTCGCTGATCGCTAAAAGAGCCTCAGGTGTACCTTGTTCGGTATGTATTTCAAAGCCTTTGGCAACTACTTCAAATTGGGTAATCAGAGCGGTTACAAACTTGCGGTAGTATTCTTGCTCAAACCTCCGCTCGATCATGATGGAGTTTTTGTTAAGGAAAGGCTGGAGTTTTTTGCCATCAATACCCTTTTCAAAATGAAACAACTGCTGGTCTACAATTAACCAAGCCGGATCTTTGCACACCAAGTAGCCGCCTCGATGTTGCCAGGTTAGCTTTTGCCCTTTGAATTTTACAATAGGATAGTATTGGGTATTGAATTCCCCCTTGTCAAAGTGGAAAATCACCGTGGCCCGCTCTGCATGAATCAAAATCTCCTTGCCTGTGGGATTCCCGTCTGAGGCAGTCTCAAAAAGCCGCTTTCCAAGCAAGAGAGGTAAGATTTTGGCCCGCTTGATTTCGAGATTTTTGAATAAAAGGTCTTGGGTAATTTTGTCTTCCGTTTTTGGATCAAAGATTTTTCGAAGATATTCTTTGGGTTTTAGGTTGCCCTTTTTCATATAGGGCTTTACCACCACATCCTGCTGCATGGAATCCATCAGCTTGATCAGTTCGTAATCAGTCTTATCCAAACCTGAATCAAATTCCGTTGCATTTGCGGAGCTTATATTTTGATAGGCATAGGTAAGTCTTCCTTTATCGTCTATAGGCACTACATACGATTCAAAAAGCAACCCTAAAAATTCATGACTGAATATAGAATAAACAATCTCAAACGGCTGATCGGGATTTACAATCATACTATGTTAGATCAATTTATATAGTATTTGAACATATATATATTCAAATACTATATGATGTAGGTGAGTTGGTGGTTGGATATACAAAAGGAAAATTACTTAAAAACGAACAGCAAATTGAAAAATGATTTTCTTTTTTTCCTCCATCCATAAAAAAGGCGGCTTAGAAACCTAAACCGCCTGTAAATCAGATGTTGGACTAAAGGGGTAATTAAGCTTCGGGATTCATCTCCTCCACTTTTTTTTCAGGGAAAAATCTATTTTGAAATACCAGGATAATGGCTACACCGATAAATATAGAAGCATCCGCTATATTAAATATTGGCCATAGTGCAGTATAACTTCCGCCCCAAAGTGGTACCCAATCAGGGATATATCCTTCCCAAATATCAAAGTAAAACATGTCCACTACTTGGCCATGAAGCCAAGGAGTAGGAGCGTTGTAGGGCGCATTGTCTAACCATACCCCATAAAAAACCGAATCGACCAAGTTGCCGATGGCACCTCCCAAAATCATGGAAATACACAAAATATAAATCGGATGATTTTTCTTTTCGATGATGTAATGGAGGTAATAGCCTATTCCGAACATCGCTACCAAACGGAACGACGTCAGAATCATTTTTCCATATTCAGAACCCAGTTCCATGCCGAATGCCATTCCTGGATTGGTGGTGTAATGGAGCTTAAACCAGTCTCCAAACACAGGAATCTGACCCGGTGTGCCAAAGTCCATCTGGAAATGAACCAGCATTTTTACCGCCTGGTCGATGGCAATCACCAATAAAGCGATCCCGAAATATTTGATATAGTTGTTCATTTTCCTTGGCTTATGCCTTCACTACATTTACAGACAATTCAAATTCGTCCATATCCAAGACTACCGAATTATCTAACTTTGCTGCGGTCACTAGGCTCAGAGCCTGAGTTTCGGATTGAATATATTCACCAAAGTTTGAAATAGCCTCATTTACCAGTTGGTTAGTGTCTGCTACTGCCACTTTGATTTTGTCTTGAACTTCCAAGCCCATGTCTTTGCGTAGGTTTTGGATTCTATTGACCAAATCTCTGGCGACACCCTCCTGCTTCAACTCCTCAGTGAGGGTCACGTCCAGCGCCACTGTCACTCCCTGGTCAGAAGCTACAGACCAACCCGGAATATCCTGTGAACTGATCAATACCTCCTCCAAAAGCAATTCGATGGTTTCACCTTCTACAGCTATATCGATTTTGCCATCGCGTTCGATTTGGGCGATTTCGGATTGTCCCCAGTTAGTGATGGCAGCGACGACAAAGCGCATTTTCGGTCCCAACTTTTTACCCAAAACAGGCAAGTTGGGTTTCACATTTTTCACCAAAATCCCAGAAGCGTCATCCAAGTACTCGATGGTTTTGATATTAACCTCAGTTTTGATTAGCTCTTCTATGTGCTCGAT
>CALRRX020000033.1:0-11865 GCA_943370675.1 Reyranella massiliensis 521
CTTCAGTAAGCTGCTTGATGCCCAAAGACATTTTTCTATCATCCTTATCTAAGGTCAAAACAACCGCTTCGATTTCGTCACCTACTTTTACGAAGTCAGCTGGGTTTCTCAAATGCTGTGACCAGCTCATTTCAGAAACGTGGATCAAACCTTCAACTCCAGGAGCCAATTCCAAGAAAGCACCGTAGTCTGCTACGTTTACAATCTTGCCTTGTACTCTTGAACCAACCTCAAGGTTAGCAGCCAAAGAATCCCAAGGATGTGAAGTCAATTGCTTCATACCCAAAGAAATTCTTCTCTTGTCGTCATCAAAGTCAAGAACCACAACTTGAACCTTTTGGTCAAGCTGCAATAGTTCTTCTGGATGATTGATACGACCCCAAGAGATGTCTGTGATGTGAAGTAGACCATCTACACCACCCAAGTCGATGAATACACCGAAGTTGGTCATGTTCTTGATCACACCTTCCAATACCTGACCTTTCTCTAGGTTGTTGAGGATTTCTGCTTTTTGCTTCTCTAGATCTTTCTCGATCAATACTTTGTGAGAAACGACTACGTTATCGTTAGTGTGGTTGATTTTCACCACCTTCACTTCCATTTTCTTACCCACATAGATATCGAAATCTCTGATAGGCTTCACATCGATCTGAGAACCTGGCAAGAATGCTTCTACACCGTAGATATCTACGATCAAACCACCCTTAGTTCTTCTCTTCACAAGACCTTCGATCACGCTGTCATTTTCAAGAGCGCTCTCGATGTCCTGCCAAGCACGAACGATTTTTGCTTTTTTACGGGAAAGGATCAATTGACCCAAAGCATTTTCCTGCTCTTCGATGAACACCTCAACTTCATCACCTGGCTTGATGCCGGCAACGTCACGGAATTCAGAAAGAGGCACAAGACCATCTGACTTAAATCCGATGTTGATGATTACATCCTTGTCATTTACTCCTACAACTACACCTTTGATCACTTCTTTTTCAGTGATCTCGTTTAGGGTACCGGCATACATTGCTTCCATTTGAGCTCTCTGCTCTTTGGAGTAACCGTCTCCGAAACCCTTGGTGCCGAAGTTGTCCCAATTAAATTCTTTTGAACTAGACATAAATTAAACCGACTCTGAAAATCAACAAACTTAGAGTCATCAGTCTGTTGTTTTTTGGTTAGAAATCAGTGTGTTGCAAATACAAAACACCCCGTTCACCCGAACGGACTGCAAAGGTATTGATTTTCTTTAATTTGGATAAAGTGATAAGAAAAAAACCAAGGATAAATTAGAGACGGATTTTCCTGATTTATTTTGTGAAGCATCCATCAAACTTTACCAAAAAATAAAGGCCCCGAATCGCTTCGAGGCCTGCAAGCAAAGAGTTAAAGGATAATTTTCGAACCCAAATCTAACTCAATTTCCCCAATGATCAAGCTCTTTCAATGGATCTATACCGTGTATTCAGCTCTAATTTTTGCTGCATTAATGATCTTTCTTGGGCTTTTTATTGTAATCCCACTTTTGATCTCAAACCGCGGTGATAAAATCTCTTTCGTATTTATTCGAATTTGGGCAAAAACCTGGGCTTTTCTCTCAGGGATACGATTTGAAATTCATGGTCAAGAATGGATCAAAAAAAACACGCCTTACATTTTCATTTTTAATCACAGATCTTTCATAGACGCCCCTATTCTACCAATTGCGATACCTCAGGAATTGAGAGCTTTGGGCAAAAAAGAGATTTCCAAAATCCCTATTTTCAGCTGGGTGGTAGGAAGACTGGCTGTGTGGGTAGATCGATCCTCTATCGAATCCAGGAAAGCCAGTTTGGATAAAATGATCAAGATCGCTAAAAGCGGATTTTCAGTGGTGGTCGCCCCAGAAGGAACCCGAAACGACACCTCAGAAACCTTGCTTCCATTTCAAAAAGGTGCTTTTCGACTATCCGTGGAAACCAAAATCCCCATTTTACCCATGGCAGTCATTGGGGCGGACAAAATCATGAAAAGAGGCTCCATTTTGTTGAGCCCTGGAAAAGTCAAGATCTATTTTTCTGAACCTTTATCACCACCCGCCCCTTCAGATACCGCAATTGATGAATTTGCCACAAAATGCAAAAATCGATTGGAAGCTATGGTTCTAGCTCATGAGTAGTAGTTGACTCTTCTTCTGAAAAAACCTCCCGAGTCAAATCCTCAAAGATCACATATAAGACCAAAAATGTCAATGGGAAAGTGATCAATAGACCAATTCCCAGCAAGAGAAGTCCCACAAGATTGATAGCAATCAAAATCATTAGAAGGGCAAAAAACTGCCACCAATTTCTTGTAATCAACTTCCGGCTCCACTCCATAGCAGACCAAACATCCACACCTCCAAAAATCCCCATCAGCAGAGAAAACAAATATCCAACTGCCAAATAAACTCCCGGAACCACTAGGGCAAACAAACCCAAAGCCACCAATACCTGAGTTAGCAATGAAATAATCACCAAAGGGAGCCAAAATCTAAATCCCCCAAAGTAGTCGGGGTAGATGACAGTTTCTCCTCTGCTAATCTTATTGGCAACCAAAAAGAATCCCGAATACAATGGCGGAGCTAACAAGGCACTGTACAAAATCATGTACTCCTTAAAATAAATCACTGTCAATCCCTGAATCGAAAGGATAAACATCATGTACAACACATGAAGCAAAGCCTGGGATTTGAACAATTCCCAGGCCTTGGCAAATGACTCTTTGATATCAAAATCTACCGGAACCGTCATCAAACGGTGAAGCCGCTCTGAATTCATACTTATTTGGTGAATGCTTCTAAGATATCGTGTTTGGTTATGATATGGATATTATCCAAGGTGTCACGTACCAGCACAGCCTTTTCTTTTTCTACCATAGAAGAAAGTACGTCCAGCGTAGAATCCAAGGCCACAAACTTCATCGAAAGCTCCATCACTTCGGCCACTGTCGCGTCCTTCAGCTGTGGGTTATCGATAATCTTTGCCAAAAGCTTATTGTCTGTCAAGCTCCCCACTACCTCATCGCCGTCTAAAACGGGGATCTGGGAGATACTTTTCCCATTCATCACTGCGATAGCTTCTTTTACCGAATCTGACTTTTTCACAGATACCAACTGATATCCAGTCCTTTGAGCGATGATGTCTCTGGCAGTAGAAAAGGTCTTATCCTCCAAAAAGCCATGGTTCCGCATCCATTCGTCATTGTAGACTTTACCCAAGTAGCGAGTCCCATGGTCAGGAAGAATAATTACCATAACATCCCCTTCTTTAAGGTGATCTTTGGCCCACTCCAAGGCACCATGCACAGCTGAACCACAAGACCAGCCTACAAAAAGACCTTCTTCACGAGCCAATCTGCGGGTCATTACTGCCGCATCTTTGTCAGTGACTTTGATAAAGTGATCAATCAGACTGAAATCAACGTTTTTGGGCAAAATATCCTCTCCGATTCCTTCAGTCAGGTAGGGATAGATTTCCTTTTCGTCAAAGATGCCTGTCTCTTTGTACTTCTTGAAAACAGAACCATACGTATCAATCCCGACAGTCACCAAGTCTGGATTTTGCTCTTTTAGGTATTTGGCTGTTCCGCACATGGAACCTCCCGTACCCACACCGGCAGCATAATGCGTGATTCGACCTTCTGTATCCTTCCAGATTTCAGGGCCTGTAGTCTCATAGTGAGCCGCAGCATTGGAGAGGTTATCGTATTGATTTGGGTAAAAAGAGTTGGGAATATCTCGATTCAGCTTTTTGGCTACTGAATAGTAAGACCTTGGATCATCAGGTGTTACGTTGGTAGGACACACCACTACCTCAGCTCCTACGGCACGAAGGATGTCTATTTTCTCCTTGGACTGCTTATCGGCCATGGTAAAAATGCACTTATAGCCTTTGGCCACTGCAGCTAAAGCCAATCCCATCCCGGTATTTCCAGAAGTACCTTCGATAATGGTTCCGCCTGGCTTTAAGATTCCTGCTTTTTCAGCATCCTCCACCATTTTGATGGCCATTCGATCCTTCATCGAATTACCCGGATTGAAGTATTCAACTTTGACCAAAACTTCCCCTTTGATTTCTTTGGAAAGTCGATTGAGGCGGATCATCGGCGTGTTGCCAATGGTGTCGATGATGGAATTATAGATCATGGTTCAGTTATATTTGGTTTTCAAAAATACAGGAAAATATCAGGCCTACACGAAGACCTTTGATTAAAGCCAGAGAATCATTAGGCCGTTTTTAGTCGGAAAAAAGGAAAGAAATCAGGCCTCAATCTGTTTAATCACTTTTTCAAATCTCTTTGAATTCCAATCTTTTCAAAATATCCAAAGTGACGTGAACCAAAATAGCCGCTACCAAGCCTAGTCCTACCACCATGGTCAAAAGGCCATAAATGAACTGATCAGTCACTGCAAATACGATCAACCCCAAGATAAATGAAGGTATCAATCCGAAAATAAAAATCCCTCCAATCATCAGCGGCTTGATCAATATCCGATCCCACCCTTCGTCCAAACCTACTTGCGGAATCAAATTGACCGCTAAGCCCACCAAATAGGCGAAAATCATCCCCAAAGGAAAAACCACGATCAAACCCACATGGATATGTCCCAAAAACACGCTAGGTACAATGAGCAGAAGCGAGAAAATTACTGTCTGCAGCAAGTCCAGCTTGATCATATTCCAAAACTTGGAAGTCCAACTTGCTGGAACCAGAATAAACCACGGTTTTTTGAGATCCCCTATGCTAGCCCGGCCTATGCCTGCCAAAAAGTAGAAGGCAATCATAAAGCAGAGGTAGATGTATACCACTTTGTGGGAAAACCAGTCAAAGTTGGACAGACCTGCAAAAATAATCCCCAACAAAGCCATCCCCAGCGTATAAACCCCGATCAAAGGATGAAAATCCTGTCGGCTGCTGTGGACATAGTTTCGCCAATAAAAAGCCTTTGCCCCTACTCCAAATTCAGGAAGTGCCAGCTGCTTTTTGGCATTGAGGCTATAGGTATCTTCGGTTAATTCTCGCTTACCTAAGGCCTTTTCCAGTTTTTCTTCATTGGACTTGGTGGATTCCAGCACATCCTCATAGTAGTATCCGGCATATCGGATCACTAGCTTAACCACCGTAAAATAGGTGAGCCCATACAGTAAGAGAAAACTGGAAGACAAAATCAAATTCTGATTGGCAAAATACCCCATCATTCCTCTGCTCCAGCCCACCACAGGAACGAGATCAAACCACGGAGAAGCAATCCAGCTGAACATTCCTTGCCAAAACTCTTCCGCCATCAACCCCGGAATCAAGATCATGGACACCAACAGTACGCCCAATCCGACTATTCCACCTCGGATATATTGGATGATTCCAAACTTGGTATGGAGCGTGTAGATCAAAAACCTTAGCGGGAAAATCATAAAGAAGAAAAGTGCAAATCCCAACACCAGAAACACAATCCCTAACACTCCCAACTCAAAGTCTTTGGCCATTTGCCCACCGCTGTAGGCAAGAAAAAACAAAGAGCCACCCAATGCCGGTAATATCGACCTAGCCATGTAATAGATCAGTAGGTTTTCCGGCTTCACAGGTGCCGTAAACAATAAATTCACATCCGCCATCTTGAAAAAGGTGACGTTATTTTTTGTCGCACGATAGAGTTGGAAGATCAAAAAGGCCAATGCGAGCAAGGTAGCCCCCCCGATCACGTTTTGAAGTGCAAAATCCACTTCACCAGCCGACTCCATGTTGAGTTCATCAGCAGAGACTTTGCCCCCAGAAAACCTTCGGGTATACATAAACACGAAGTACCCAATCATCACTGCGTAAGGAATCAACCGCGCAGGATTTCTAAAAATCAGCAGGAGATTATTCTTGAGGATGAGCAGGTCTTTCCTCAGAAGTAAGCGGACTTCATTCATCTTTGGTCAATTCTAAGAATAGGTCCTCCAAACTCAATCCATCGCCGCTTGCAGCTTGGATTTTGAGATTTTCCACGGTGTCGTTTCCGATGATTTTCCCGTCTTTCATGATCATAATCCGATCGGCAATCGACTCCACACTATCGATCAGGTGTGTGGATACCAAAATCGTTTTACCCTCTTCTTTTAGCTTTTTGAAAAGCAGCTTAGTGTTTTTGATGGCTTTGGGATCCAAGCCGATCATGGGTTCATCGAAAAATAACAGCTGAGGATCTGGCAAAAGCGCGCAGCAGATAGACACTTTTTGCCTCATCCCTTTGGAAAGATCCCGCCCAAGCTTCTTTTCCTTATCATCCAATTCATAGAGTTCCAAAAGCTCCTTTGCACGTGGCTGCCAATCCCTCACCCCATACGCCTGGGCTATAAATTGCATATGCTCCCAGATGGTAAGTAGGTCATAAACATAAGGTGTCTCCGGGATGTAGCTGAAAAATTTCTTTGCCTCCACACTGAGGTGATCGTAGACTCCGATGGTTATTTCTCCGGTAGTCTTACGAAGCAATCCCACGATACACTTCATAGTCGTACTTTTCCCGGCACCGTTAGGGCCGAGCAATCCTACCACTTCTCCTCCGTCTAAGTGAAAAGTGATGTCATCTACAGCGGCTTGCTTGCCGTAGGTTTTGGAGAGGTTGGTTACAGTAAGCATAAAAACAGATTTGATGCGATGATGGTCAATGAAAAGAAATAAAACAAATCAAACCCTAACAGTGAATAGAATCATCCATGGAAGAAGAGAATGCTTTGTGGACCAAATTTGAACTGGTTTGATCAAAGAATCTAAACTTGACTAGGTGACTTCTGGTTTCAAGCTTTTTGGAATCTTTTTTGCGAAGATGTGGAGAAAAACTTAACCTACTTATGAAAAAGCTTTTCGGATTAATGATTGCCTTCTTGATTGTGCAATCAGCTTTTGCCCAGCGGGCAGGTGGATTTCGGTTCGGTATGGATTTGGGGGCAGCAGTCCCTCAAAACGGAGGAATTGGAGCTCTTTTTAATTTGGAACCTCAGATCCTGCTAAAAGACAACCTTGCCTTTGGAGTCAGGTTTGGCGTAGCCGGCCTAGCCAAAGATGTGACCTACTACAATATTTCTGAAGACTATGAAGGAGAGGTCTCCGGCAATGCCTCCATCACCGGTACTTTAAATTACTATTTCAACAATGGCAATAGCCGAGTTGCCCCCTACCTCGGGGCAGGTTTTGGCTATTATGCCTTGAGCTCGGTCAGAATCGACAGCAATGACATCGATCAGGAAGAAGTCGGAAATCTTGAAGCGAGTTTTGCCTGGGCACCGATGGTCAGAGCTGGAATTGAATTGGGGAAATTCAGAGTAGGCGCTGAGTATAACCTCGTACCGCCAAGCAACCTACAGAACTTAAGCGGTCAAGTAATCGGAGAAGCCATCAATCAATATTTTGGCTTTACACTTGGCCTCACCGTTGGCGGAGGAAAGTGGGGGAAATAATTTCGGATTTCGGATTTCGAAAACCAACAGTAAGCATCGATTCTCCTACAAACAAAAAGGATGGGGCCGAAACCTCATCCTTTTTATATATCTCCATTTTTTGAATCTTATTTTTTGCCTCTGTTATGTTGTTTTTATGCCAGATACACGGCATCAGCCTTTCACTCCTGCCAGTAGATAAAGCACTGCCATTCGCACTGCTACACCATTTTCTACCTGATCTAGAATGATTGACTGCTCGGAATCCGCCGCATCAGAGCTCAATTCGACCCCTCTGTTGATCGGGCCTGGATGCATCACTACGATTCTTTTATCCAAGGAATCAAGCATTTTTTTATTGATCCCATAATAAAGAGAGTATTCTCTCAGACTTGGGAAATACTTGATCTGCTGACGCTCCAGTTGGATTCGGAGTACGTTGGCCACGTCACACCATTGGAGCGCTTTCATGACATCCAATTCAACTTTGACTCCAAGGCTGGAAATGTACTTAGGCAAAAGGGTCACCGGTCCGCACACCATCACTTCTGCACCCAATTTTTGAAGGCAAAAGATGTTGGACAGAGCTACTCTTGAATGAAGGATATCTCCAATAATGGCAATTTTCTTTCCTGCCAAATCCCCAAGTTTCTCTTGCATGGAAAACGCATCCAAGAGTGCCTGAGTAGGATGCTCATGGGTTCCGTCTCCAGCGTTGACGATGTTGGCTTTTACATTTCTGGATAGGAAATGTGGAGCTCCGGGACTGGCATGGCGCATGACCACCATGTCCACTTTCATCGCCAGAATGTTATTTACGGTATCGACTAAGGTCTCCCCTTTTTTTACTGAACTGTTGGAGGAGGAAAAATTGACCACATCGGCACTGAGTCGCTTTTGAGCCAACTCAAAAGAAAGTCTGGTTCGAGTGGAGTTTTCGAAGAAAATATTGGCAATGGTAATGTCGCGAAGGGACGGGACTTTCTTTATCGGCCTGTTGATGACCTCTTTGAAATTGGCTGCTGTCTCAAGGATTAGGCGAATGTCAGCCTCTGTGATTTCTTTGATACCTAGCAGGTGTCTGGTGCTGAGTTGCGACATGATTAACTTTTAGCTTTCTCTGTGATCCAAATTGCATCTTCAGGATTTCCCTGGGCTCTCCATTCCACCACCACATATTGGGAGTCGAGGGTGTTGACATTTACCCCGACGTAATCCGGCACAATGGGAAAATCTCTGGTAAGTCTTCGATCCACCAAAACCATCAATTCAACTTTTTGAGGTCGGCCAAAGGCAATCATCGCATCCATCGCTGCCCGGACGGAGCGTCCCTTGTAAAGCACATCATCGATAAGGATTACTTTTTTGCCTTCTACCAAAAAATCAATCTTCGTTTCATTGGCCTTGAGCGGAAAATCTCTCCTGCGGAAATCGTCCCTGTGAAAGGTGGCATCCAAATACCCGGAAGGCACCTCAACTCCAGAGATTTCCTTAAGTAATGCTACGATCTTGTCCAAAAGGATGGTTCCACGAGGCTGAAGCCCCAAAAGCACCGTGTTTTCGAAATCGTCATGATTTTCGATGAGTTGGTAGCAGAATCGCTTCAAAGTGATTTCTATCTGCTGCTGATCGAGGACAAGCCGTTTTTGCATGGGGAGAATTTGCCCGTAAATATAGAAAATAAAACTAGTCCCGAACTTCCGCGGGCTTTTACAAATCCCAATTAACGAAAATCATATAAGTGATATACTGGTACTCTTTTATTGGTAGTTTCTTCCTTCTTCGAAACTACTCCATTCTCCTTTGCTACTTCTGGATTGTACAAATCCCCGTCCACCAAAATTTTACTCATAAAAAATACATCCTTCATTTCAGCTTGGCCTTGCCCATTCTGGTACTTCACGGATTGCTTTCCAGTGAGTAAAAAATATCGGTCATACCAATGAACGAGACGAAGAGATTCAGGATCTGTACTTTGGATTTTTGCAGTTTCATCAGGAAGGGAAATTGGAAATATGAGGTTTTCAACCACCTTTTCTCCACTTCTGAAAAAATTCAGCACGATATCTTCATTGGAAGCATAAAGATGAAATAAGTCATCACCCACCACTGCTATCTCTCCAAAAGGCTCGGGATAGGCAGTGATCAAATCTCCATAGGAAGCCGAATTATCCCAAACGACCTGACCTGTTTTAGCCACTTTCATAAAATGGGAAGACTGGTAGCGGTATTCAGTATAAACAGAATATTGAGAAGTGACCATATTTGGACCCAGCAAAGGATCCATGAAATAGGGCGCATATCCCATTCGACTTACTCGGTCATAGCGGTAAGGTGAATTTTGAAAGGGTGGTGCCACCCTTCCGTTTCCTCGGGAGGTAGTAATATTCACCTGATCAAAATAGATGAAAAACGCATCTCCGGTTTCTCTCACGTCACGGATGGAGTAGGTATTCTTGATCGTTGGGGTTTTGCCTCGCTCGATATCCTTGATGACCAATTGGTCTTGCTTGACTTTTCGCTTTTCAGGAAGGTAATTGTAAAAGTTTGGGAAGTCCTCCAAGGTGTAAAATTTGGTATCGTACTCTCCAAACTCATTGATTTCCAAAATATACATACCCTGACAGGAATTGCGAATAGATGTTCCAAAACCACCAATCATTACTTGCTGGTAATTTTTGTCTGACAGAAGAAAGCCATCCTGAATCTCCTGGCCCTGCTCACCGAAGTTGTCTATTTTCACCTCACGCACCAGATTGCCCAGCATATCAAAGGTCAACACGGAAGTCTCCCGATTTTTATATTGGCCTTTTCTACTCACAACCACTTCCAATGCTTCGAGTTCTTTGAGTTTTCTGATCTGAAGAACTTGGGTATTATTCCCGTAGATTCCCTGCACAGTATGGAGTGACTTATCCGCTAGATTCAATATCTGTAAGGCCGGTCTACCTTCGGCATTCCCCATAAAAATTGCTTTGCCGTCCACTACCAAAAACTCTATCAACTCCAGAGGCAGAAGGTTTATAGCGGGATACTCTAAGCCCTGATTGGTTTGGAGATCTACAGCTAAAATGTACTTTTCAGCACCCGCATTGAATCCTCTAGAGAGCAATACGTAAAGCATCCATCCATCGGTATCATAGCCGATCATGTCAAACCCATTACGGATCTCCAATTCAATCAATCCCGTTGAACTCAGATTCGAATCTGACCTAAAGTATTGAAACACGCGGCCAGCAGTCAGGTTTCTGGCTTGATACGTACGAAAGGAGACCAATCCATCAGGAATCCGCATGATCTCAAATATTGGATCAAAAGGAGCCGAAACCTGCTCGTACCGCTCCATAAACTTCAATTGACCAAATACCGGAGAGACTGAGAGAAAGAGTAAAATGAAAAACAAGCTGATTTTCATGTGATATTTTTGGCTTTTGGAGGTAGAAGAAACTCTTGATTTAAAATTATTCTAACAACTGAGGCTTTTGATCATGAGATTTTTAACAGTCCCATTCCAAGAATCAATTCAAATTCAGATGGAGTCACCGACATCACAGATAATCTGGATTGCTTTAGCATCAGCATCTCAGAGAGTCGATCTTCGGCTTTGATTTGAGATAAAGTGACTGGATTGGAAAGTGCGTTTTTGGCTCTTAGAGACACTGCTTCCCAAGCTGAATCTTTAGGATCAGGAAAAGCTTCCTCAGCCACTTCCGCCAACCCTACGATCGCTTTGTCTTTGCCAGAATGATAAAACAACACCAAGTCCCCTTTTTGCATGGCTTTTAGAAAATTGCGGGCTTGGTAATTGCGCACCCCGTCCCATACATCTTCCCCTTTTTTGACCAGATCCTCCCATGAATAAGAAGTGGGCTCTGTTTTGACCATCCAGTAGTTCATGCTTTGGTTATTGTGAATTGGTTATTGAAAATCGATAATTGACCATTGGAAATTGGTCATTGGTCATTGTCTATTGATCATTGAACTCGTCTTTTTCAAGATACCCGATCAGTCTTAATTTTGAAAACTATATTTGGAGACAATTGTCTCAAGTCTGTAACGAAAATTTTGAAACCTTGGACCATAAAACGATTCTGAAACAACTGAAGCTTAGCATTCAGCTCATGGAGCTTCACGAGGAAAATCCCTTCAAAATCCGCAGCTACCAAGGTGCGCTTAATTCCCTTGAGCGTGGTGATCAGGACCTTACAGAACTCAGCGACAAAGCTTTGGCTGAAATTCCAGGGGTAGGAAAAAGTATCGTCGAGGCAATTCAAAGCATCAAATCCACCGGTTCTTTTCCAACCCTAAACGAACTGATAGAAAAAACTCCTGCCGGAATTTTGGAAATCCTCCAAATCAAAGGGCTTGGACCCAAAAAAGTCAAAACGCTTTGGGACGAACTTGGCATTACTTCCACTCATGAACTGATGGAGGC
>CALRRX020000034.1:0-11618 GCA_943370675.1 Reyranella massiliensis 521
GGATAGAACTTTTTTCCAAGGGTATAATCGTCTCGTTTAATTCTAAGTTAAACACATTACTCCTTCTACGATCTAATTGCCCAGGTACCACTCTAAACAATTCAAAATAAACTGAATTTGTCACATTCAATAAAATAGATTGGTTTAGATGCCTAAGCGAACTAATGTAGCTTGATTGCCGAGCTTGTTCCCATCTAAATTGATCTCGCGAATCAGATGAATTAAGTGACCTGAAAAATACTTGACCTGAGAAACTAGATCCAGTTCTCAACATTCTGAAATCTTGCAAATGATATTCAATCTCATATCCGAGGGCTTCGTTTTTTATCAAGAGTGGCTCCTTCGCATATGCTCTGATATAATTCGCCCCCTCATTAGGATTTATTTTATCATATTCTATTACCCAGGGGTTTAAAATTTCTATCTGAGATTTATAGGGGTCATCAGGTAATGCCAAAAAAACGCTTTCAAATTTTCGAAAATTTCGCTCCCAAGACTTGTCCCGCTTGGCTTTCAATTCTACTTCGGAGAGATTGGACTCGTTAAATGCCAGTTCAAAAATCACCTCCACCTTATTTTGATTCTCAAATGAAATGGTCCTCACTTGGGTCACATAGCCCACAAATGAAGCGACCAACTCAATCTGAATAGGGAAATCACCGGATAAGCTAAACTTCCCTTCACCATCAGTAGCTATTCCTTGAGTGGTGTTGTTAACAAAAATATTGGCAAAAGGAAGCGGAAGACCAGAGCCTTTCTCCCGCACTACGCCGCTGACTGTCTGCGCGGATATGCTTCCAAAAGCAAAAAAGAAGAAGATAAAATAGAAAGATCTCATGGTGTGGGAGAGTTTAAATAAATACCGTGACCAATTCATAAAACCACTTGCTAGGTGGAGGTATTTTGGAAAGGACCGGCCGGTCAAAATTTATGAATGTAAATTACTTGCTTATCACCTAAATACGCGCACTAAACATACTAAGTTTCAGAAAATAGTTACTGAATTAGGTGAAACGGATTTCCCTTAGATTGATCACTCCGCTGTGGGCTGAGGTGCTCTATATGATTTTCAAAGCTTAACTTTGCCCCAATAGTTTTAAATCCCATCACCTCAGCTGCATCACTAAGTTTCAATAGGCTGCTTCCTTCCCGAGTCGTCTCCGATATTTCACGGATTTCTTTTAAGGAAATGAGCTTTCCATAGTGCTTTGCGATTATTCGCAAACAAGTAGAACCACAGTCTTTGGAGTCAGGTTGTTTGTAGTGGGGAAAAGAAGTTCTCAAATTAGCTTTTTAATTAAATCTAAATTTTAATCGAAAGGTGGAAAAAGGCTTAGATATGGACCAGCTAATTATTATCCACTTTTAATCCTACTCGGAACAACCTGAAATAATCTCGTTCAACTTCCTCATCAGGCTTTTCCATCATCCAAAGTTGTCCATCTCGCAAAAGCATGCTGCTAGGTTCTAGGTTGTCAGGAACAAAATCATTGATTACATTTCCAATGGAATCTACAATAGCTATTCGATGTGGATACTTCTTTTTCATCCTTTCGTAAAATAACTTTGATTCCTCAGGAGATTTGTTTTCAAAATTGGTTTGTGTGTCAAGATCGTCGTACCCCGGAAAATATGCTACTAGGAAGAAGTCTTGAAATTTTTTAATATTTAAAATCATTCCTGAGGTAAATCGAAGTCCAAAAAATGAAACATCTTCAGAATATTCATCGGCCCCTTTGAAATAGTTGTAATCCTTTAAATCTATGGGCAGAGTAGATTCTAATTCATAGGGCGGGAAAGCATTAAAAGTATAAATCACAGGTTCCAAACCGAATGCTACATGAATTTTTTTATTTTCTAGGTGAAACACCGGATCCCAAGCATTTCGGAAAAAATACTTTCCACTTTTAAAAATACTGCTTTCAGGAAATTTAATAATCCGCTCTTTATACCCTGTTGTAGGATCTAACATGTCCAATAAGTACATATCATTATATCTGTTTTTATTTGAATAGTCATTATCCTCGGGTGTATCCTGATTAATATATAAAAACTTTTCTCCAATTTTTTCCATTCCATGCCCCATCAATAAGGGTGAATAATTTGGAATTTGAAAATCGATATGCCTTACATGAAAAATCAATTCTCCTTCAAAATTATAAGTCATAAATCCATTATACCCATTTGCTAAAAATGTATTTTCATCCATAATTCTTAAAGTTGACATTAAAGATAAATATGTGTCTGGTTTATCTCCAGTCTTTGAAAATGAGGAAAAAACTAATCCTTCAAAATTAGCTAGATGGATATCTTCTGAAAACAATAAGTTATTATGAACAAAAAGTATCGTTTTAGACTGGGGATCAATATCATGGACATTTGGATTTCCAAGAAAATTAATTTTGATACTATCCCTTTTCTCTAAGAATGCTTTTTCACTCTTTAACTCTTGATTTATTTGTAATTTTTCACTCTTTGAATTGCAAGAATATACCTCTATTAGAATAAAAAATAAAAGATAGTTTATTATTTGAATACCTTTAACTGGAGTTGGACGAATCGACACTTTATGCTAATTTTAGTTGACTTAATTTATACATTATTTTAAAATAAACAATTATAATTTAAAATTGGGGCTTTTATGATTCAGCCCCAATTTGATTAACACCAAGTAAAACTACCTGTTCCACAACTAGCACAACAGTAGGCTGCTTGACCCTGTCCTGCATGATTGTTGTAATAATCTTGCGCCTGACTTACTGATAAACCAGTCCATACTTGCCCTCCAGGGGCTCTATAACAACAGCCTCCCCCATACCCACCAGTAATCTTCTTCATCTGACTTCTTTCCAAAATCTCATTGGTGCTGAGTCGGAGCATTTCTAAGCTAAACTTTTTCATGATTTTATCATTTAAATGGTTATTGAATAATTTTGACTAAATGAGCTAATCCTCCGACTTTTAGAGTCATCGGAGACTGTGACTATTCATCGCGATTGAATATTTATTCTGCTCTTACAGCTTTATTTTAGTTTAAGACATATTTTAAATCTTCTACTGCATAGGTCGATGGCAATTCATAGCCATTGATAAAAATCGTAGGAGTATGGGTAATCTGCTCCTTTTCAGCCCAGTCCAGCATGGCGTTGATGTTAGATTCCTGCTTTGCCAGTTCTCCGTTCAGTGGATAGTTCTTCGCAAAGGCTTCATAATCTTTTTGGTCCTGACTATACCAATCATCCAAAGCTTCGCGGGTTTGCTCCAAATTGCTTACTGATGCAATTCCCAAAAGGTGCCGGATGGTCTTTAGTCTGACCTCATCTCCACCTCCGGGAACAAATACAATCTGCAAATCAATATTCCCGGCTTCATAGAGCTGCTCCAAAAGCGGATGCGTACGTGCACAGGGAGCACAATAGGGATTACAGACTTTTAGGACATGAAATTTAGCTGTTGGGCCTTTCAAGAATATTCCCAGCCCTTCGGGATTGGAAGTAATCTGTCTTGATGTGCTTAGGAAATAATCGAATAGCTCCCTATTGGACAGAACCTTGGCCAATTTGCTTTTGGTTGTTTCTAGATCTTTTTGAGTCATCAAATAGGGTTTGAGACTCATCCAAGCAAGGCAAGAAGCTAAGAAAACAAATGAAAATAGGCCCAATTCTCTAATTGCAGGTAAATATAATTCAGGAAATAAAAATTGGCTTACAGCTAATTCCGCTATTAAAACTCCGGAGGTCAAAAGGCAGAGTCGGCACCATTTTTTCAATTTGACTCCCTGATAGTACAGGGAAAATGGAATAATCAACAAACTGAAATAACTGAGCAAGCCCAATAAACCAAGAGCGGAAATGGAAAATGAGCTAACTAAAAGTAGAGTAGCACTTGCCAAAAAATAGGCAAAGGCCAAATTTCCCAAACTAATCAATCCCAAAACAGAAAAAGAGTCAATTACAGAATTGCAATCTGTTTTTTCTCCTCCCCCACAAAATTGGGTAATTGCAGCATTCTTCTTATCTACCTCTGACCAGAGCAGAATACCTGAAACACCCAGGCCTGATAGTTTTACTTTGAAAAGTACTATCGCTCCAAGGGAATAGGTGGTGAAATTATTCAATTGAATTAATTCACTAATGATCAAAGCGAGTCCGATGGATCCTAGAAGAAAAATTAACAACTGATAGATCAATTGTTCCTTTCTTCGCTTGGTATATCCCGGTTCTACGGAATGTTCTCCTTTTTCCACTACGAGGGTTATCCCAGTCCATTGGACAACAAACTCATTTCTCCGCTGCTTGAGCAGCTTTCCATTTTCATTCAAATACTCGACCCAATCCTCGGAAACTTGATACAAGCAAGTGAAATAGGGATGAGAATTTTGGTTAACCTGAACCACACAAGGCAGGGGTAGTTGATCCAATTTATCTTCCCTAAGTTGAAGGGCGAGGCTTTCCACTTTGTACACGGCTAAAGTATCGGAGATTGCCAATAAAGACTCGGGGTCGGGAAGGGTACCCAATTTTTCTTTCAAAAAACGATTAGTAAAGGGAACTCCCAATTCGTCTAAGATGCTTTTGCAAACCATCAAACAATTTTCCATACTTAAGAAATAAAAAACTCGTTTCTGTTTTGAAAACTAAAATGAATGGATAAATTTGGATATTACGATTTGAAAAGACTATACCGATTTTACTAATCTTCAGTAATTTTTTACTAAGCCAATTAACCTTTTAACCCATGGAACTAGGCCATCATCTCAAAAAAGCAAGAGAAACCAAACGGATGAGTCAGCAGGAAGTAGCAGAGCGATTGGGAATTTCGCAGAAAACCCTGTCCAATATCGAAAGTGGAAAATCCAAGCCATCGATAGTTCTGCTGGCTGAAATGGGAAAAATATACGGCATGGACATGTTCACCTTACTCAACGAAAACGGGATCCATTTATCCCCCCCCCCCCCCCAAGAAATCTCTCTGAGGTTGAAAAAGAGCTTCAACAACTAAAGGAAATAATCAGGAGAACAGGTAAGAACTAGTTTCAATTGTGAATTTTGATTGATAGCTATAGGTGATTTACCCAGTAACTTTTTTACAAACTCCTAATTCTAGAAAATTTTGGTTTTTCATCCATATCGAGGGATTAAGGCTTGATTAGAATCTACTACACATTCCACCAATAAGTAAATTTCAGAACCACGGAGCGGTTTTTCACATTGAATGGGGCAGGCAGGTAATTGTCTGTGTACACCAAAAACAAATCAGAGGCTGGCTTGAACCTCCACTGAAAGCGGGTATTGAGATTGATATTTTTGATCTGCTCATTGTATTGGACAAAGGCTGTAAAAAAGACGGTATTGGTCATCGTCACATCTACTCGAGGTCCAACCAACCAGAACTGGGTATTTCCCCAAGGCTGAGGCAGGTTGATTTGGTTGAAATTGGTACTCAAGGCTAGGCTCACATAGGGCTGAAAACGGTAGCCAAAATCCGTAGTGAAATTGTACCGCTGCCCTTCGGCATAGTATCCGCCTACTCTTCCTGTAAAGGCATAAGTGAATACACTTTGAGGCTTGGAGGTGTACTCAAGGCCCAAGGCATTCCAACTGTGCTCGGTGCCGGAATCCAAAAACTTGCCCGAGAAATTGGTCGGATCAAAAGGTCTCTGAAGCTTCACAAAATCATAAGCGACCCAACCTAAGAGATTGCTTTGGCTACGGAAGCGAATAGTGTAGGTGGCGTAAGTCGTATTGTCCGTTTGTTCGCCTTGCTTGTTGAAGAAGATAGAAGTATTGAAATCAGGGCCGTGGCTTAGGATCTTTTCGCTTTTGGGAAACCAGCGATAGCCAATCATGGGGCTGATTCGGTAGAACCCATTTCGAGGCACAAAGCCTACTTCAGCTGTGTAATTTTCAGAAACATACTCATGCTGCCAATTCCAGGTGAGGTTACCACTTGCGTACTTCAAGTTTGCCGCATGCACAAATCCCCTTCCCTGATTTTCTGGCCCAAAGGATTGTAGCATCATGGCTTTTCCCGTCCAGAGGTTGTTGGCAGAAGCCAAGTTGTATTCCAAGCCCACATTTCGATTGAATTCAGAATAGACGGGCTTACCGTCTGCCACTTGGTCAGGGTCATAGCGAAGCGACTGTTTATTCACCAAAATTCCACCAATATTGGATCTGGCACCCACTTGTCGCTGAAGTGCCATCACGGTGAAGTTTTGGGCAGGCAGCGCAGATTCTGCGACTTCGCCTGTCTGCATGTTCATCGCTCCGATTCGCCAATCTTTATTTAGCTTTCCGCTTAGCCTTGCCCCAAACTGGATCGGGGCATTGAGTCCTATTCTACGGGAGAAAAAAGGCCGGATTGTCGTGTAGCCAAATCCTGCAAACAGGTCTCCATTTTCCAAAAAGAATTGCCTTCTCTCTGGGAAAAAGAGTTCAAATCGATCCAAATTGGTCACCTGCCTATCCACTTCCACTTGGGAAAAATCCGGATTGACCGTCAAGTCCAAATTGAGTGAAGAGGTTAAGGAGATTTTGGCATCCACCCCGACTTCTCTGCGGTAGACGTCTTTGCCCTCGGCTTGATGATTTTTGCTGACACCTCCAAGAACGTAGGGAATCACCGAAATATTAGCCCCGGCATCCGGTGGCGGATTGTCCCACACCAAGGTTCCAGTGTAAGCAAGGGAAGCCGAAGGAAACTGGCGAGGTACTGGTGCCCAACCGGACTTTTCGGTAGTCTTTAGGTCCAGTCTGGAGAAGTTGATTCCCCATTCGGTAATGCCTTTTTTGTAACGGATGGATTTAAAGGGAATGGCCGCCTCAAAGACCCATTTATCCTCGTAGTTTTTCACTTTGGACACCCACTTATTATCCCAACTCAGGTCCACCTGGCCGCCATTGTACATCTGCCCATCCCATTGGGCTCCTGCCGCATTGGCTCCAAAAGAAAAACCATTGGTCAAGTCATCAAACGGATCCATGAAAAGCAGGAAGTTGTCATTTTTCCCAAAAGAAAAATCCCGACGCAAAGATTCTACCATGTAAGGTCCCTCCACCGCATGGTAATTGACCACGATCAGGTAGAGGTGCTGCTCATCGTATGTCATACGCACATCGGTCTTGACTTTCGCAAAACTCGTGTCCATTGGAGTGATCATGAAAAAATCCGTGGCCACTTCCGCATCAAGCCAGGCCTTTTCGTCCAAAATTCCATCCACCACGATCGGCGAACTTGCCTTTTGGATAGGAAGTCGATAGGAAGCATTGATCTTTTGCCCCCATACGATAGGATGGATAAGCAACAGGGCTAAAATACCTAGTAGGGTACGCATAATTGGGTGATTGGGAATAGTTGCCGGCACTTTAGTCTTAGGAACCGGCAGTACTTATTGCTTGATTCGGTAAGTAAAGGTCAAATTGGTCTGCCTTCTGATCATTTGGGCTTCGCCTTCGGTGAAGAAGTTGGCGCCCTCAGTGATGTATCGATTGATTCGGGAATTGAGCAGGTCGGTGACATTGAGAATCAGGGTCCCTCGATTGTTCATGATTTTTCGGCTAGCAGACAAATCAATGAAGAAAATGCCTTTTTGAACTCCTTGGGCTGTTTTTCTTCTGGCTTCATAATTTGCACGGACCTGAAGATCCCACTTATCTGCAATGGTAAATCTGGAAGTCTGTCTGAAAAGCAAAGAAGTGGTTGTCGCCTGAAAATTCTGATCCAAGTTGCTTCCGTCGATGTCGGCATAGAAGAAGTTGGCATTGAAATCCAGCTTCCACCAAGGTGTCGCGGCATAATCCCCGCTAAACTCTAGGCCGTAGGAAACCTCTCCGGTGATATTGAACGGTACCGTGACCGAGAAGCCATTGTCCTGAACGGTACGGATTCGCTGAATTTTATCCGTGGTGTTTCTGAAATAGGCAGTGGTGAATAGCGTGCTTTTCTTTAGGTATTTGATGTACCCAAACTCATAGGAATCAGTGAATTCAGGATCAAGATTGGGATTGCCACTGAAGAAGTTTCGTTGATCTGAGAATGTCACATACGGACTCAGGTCATTGTACACTGGACGGCGTACCCGGCGGCTATAGCTCAGCTGGAAGGCATTTTCCTCGCTAAGTCTATAATTTAAATGTCCGCTTGGAAAGAGGTTGGTATAATCCCTGGGGTTGGACTCATTGGTTTCTACTAAAATCGTCTCCACATCGGTGTACTCAGCCCGCAAACCCGCCTGATAGCTCCACTTGCCGATCTCATTCCCTACGATTCCATAGGCCGCTAGGATATTTTCATTGTAGAGAAAAATATTGTCCAGCCCAGGCAAAGTTTCAAAGTCACCTGACTCATTTCGCTCCTGCACGAGGTAGTCGTTTTCCATCTCGCGGAAGCTGGTACGGAGGCCTGTTTCCAATTTTCCTTTATTCGAAAAAGGCTTGGTATAATCGACCTGCAGGAGGTATTGATTTTCATACTCGTCGTTGAGCGAAGTCTGGACAAGGGCACGTGATGGAAAAATGATTCCCTGCGGTGAAAAGGAGTTTTCGGTAAAAAGCTGATCGGATCGTTCCCAATAATTCAAGTAGGTAAAAGAGGCATTGAGCTCATGACCTTTTTGCTCAAAAGACCTTTTGTAATTGATGATGGCTTCTTTGTTGGGTTCGGCCTCGGTTTCATCCTGCCTTCTCATGCTGTAGCCGAGGAAATTATCGAAGGAATTAAGGTAGTCGTTGTATCGGATATCTGTGATTCGTCTCACGTCACTTCTTCTCCATACATACGATGCCGTCAAGATGCTTTTTTCGCTGAAAAAATAATCCAAGCCTCCACGTAAGTTATTGTTGAAGCCTGTGACTGTGGTCGTATTATTCTGAGCCAAAAGCGAAGTAGTACCATCTTCATTGTACACTTCCTGATACATCTCGCTGATGCCCGGAGTCTTGCGATGGGCCAAGCCATAGTTGATAAACCAGTTGATGCGATTTTTCCGATAGTTCAGGTTAGCTGTAAAACCTAAATTGACCGGATAGCCTGTGATCAATTCTCCCGAACCGTTAAATCCCTGCTTGCTGTCTTTTTTGAGGATAATGTTGATCACTCCAGCCATTCCTTCGGCTTCATACCGTGCTGAGGGATTGGTAATGACCTCCACCCGCTCCACCAAGTTGGCAGGCAATTGACGAAGTCCGCTACTGCCTTTGAAACTGACAAGTCCTGAAGGCTTACCATCGATCAAAATCCGCACGTTGGAAGAGCCTCTCAGACTCACGTTTCCCTCAGGATCTACAGCCACAGAAGGAAGATTCATCAAGATGTCGGAAGCATTTCCCCCTGCATTGGCCAAGTCTTTTCCTACGTTGAAAATCCGTTTGTCCAAAGAAAGCTCCATGAGGGTTTTTTCTCCTTGGACCACGACTTCATTCAGATCAGCGGCAGTCGAACTGAGACTTAGTGTACCGAGATCAAGATTAGAATTTTCTCTAGATAGACTAAAAACAGGCGATTTTACAGCCTCAAAACCCATAAACTCGACCAAGGCATAAAACTGCCCAAAGGGTAAATCGACCTGAAATTTCCCGTCTTCGTCTGTGATACCTCCTCCAATTAGACTGTCTTTTTGAGAAAAAATCCCCACTGTCGCAAAAGGCAGGGGCTCTGAGTTGGTTTTATCGGTCACTATTCCCTTTACCCTACCTTTTTGTTGGGCAAAAGTGGGATTACTGGTCAAAACCCCTGTCAGGAAAAATAGAATAAACAGGAAGTGAAAGGCAAATTTAGGCTTCATAGGTTAGGCTGGGGTAGCAAAATCCGAAATAAATCGGAATGAACACCCTGTAAATTAGAAGGAAAGACGCGTTTTGCTTTCCTGATTTTGACAAGTGGAAAAAAATAGGGTTCCAAGCTACTGCCGGAACCCTATCAAAACTTCACACTTACTTTTGCCTTACATCTCCAAACCAACCAGGTATCCGGTGTAAAGCAAATAGGAGCTCAACAAAACGAGCGCTTGCCATCTGTCAAGTCGGTGTTTTTTACCCATAAACATGGCAAGGAAAAGAAAAACAGTGCCTACCGAAAGCAGGTAAATATCTGTATTGAATGAAGCGGTGTAGGACAATGGCCGGATTAATCCACTCACTCCGAGGATTAAGAAAATATTAAAGATGTTAGATCCCACGATATTTCCAATCGCGATGTCTGCATTCTTTTTCATGGCTGCTACTACAGAAGTGGCCAATTCAGGAAGTGATGTTCCTGCCGCCACAATGGTAAGCCCGATGATTTTTTCACTGACTCCAAGAGATTGAGCCATGGCAACTGCATTGTCTACGACGAGCTTTCCGCCTCCGACGAGACCGGCTAAGCCGATGATGATTAGTCCCCAGATTTTCATGGTAGAGTAATCTTTAGCAGCTACCACTTCAGCATCGGGGTCCGCCTTTAACTGAGTAGCGACGTAATACAAAAACCCGCAAAACAGGACAATCAAAATAATGGAATCGTATCGGGAAAGCTCCCCTGACTCTGTGGCGAAGTAATTATTCGCTAAAAAGAACAAAACGATTGCCGCAAGCAATGAAAAAGGAATTTCCTTCCAAACGGTACTGGATTGCACAGAGAGAGGAACGATCAATCCTGCTATTCCAAGAATTGCAAAGAGATTGAAGTTGTTAGAGCCAATGATGTTACCAAATACGATATCTGAATAATTTTCAGAAGCTGCTACTACATTTACGACCAATTCTGGTGCAGATGTACCAAATGCCACGATAGTAAGACCGATTGCCAGGTCAGAAATATTATTTTTCTTGGCCAAAACAGATGCTCCGTCCACCAGCCAGTCAGCCCCTTTGACCAACAAAACCAGACCAATCGCGAGAAGAATAAGTTGAAGGATCATAGGTAATTTTTAGAAGAGAGTTTTGATAGTTTGTGAAGATTTACCTTTTGATAAATTCTTCAAAACTAGGATTAATTATTTGGAAAATTACTCGAGGATTTCAATAAGTTTCAGAACCAAACCAGCAGAATTAATAGCAGCAGGCTCCACAAACTGATTGAAGTTTACGCGAGCTTGTTGGTTTGCGTTATCGCTACAGCTTCGAATTACTAAAAAAGGTACTCCTAGCGATCGGCAAATATGAGCTACGGCAGCCCCTTCCATCTCTGTAGCCAAAGCCTGATGATCGGTGTAGAGATTTTGGGCGGTTTCCTGATGACTGACAAATACATCTCCCGTGGCAATTCTACCTGAGAAGACCCTTGGCTTTCTTCCAGAAATAGACAGATAATCGACCTTTTCAGATGCAAGTTCTGCTTGTTTCAAAAGCTTTGAATCGGCAGCAATATACAAGTCATCATGGCGTCCTCCGGTGAGTTTGCGAAAGGGAGAGACCTTAAATCCAGTGGAATCAATCTGACCAAAATCAAATTGTACGAGCTCCGTACCGATCACGATATCTCCCGGCAAAGCCTCAGGGTGCAATCCTCCTGCTACCCCTGTGAAAATGAGTTGAGAAGGGTGAAATCGGTCCAAAAGAATTGCCGTGCTGTAAGCTGCGTTGACTTTTCCTACACCAGATTTGATCACCACTACTTTTTGGCCTTTTAACTTACCG
>CALRRX020000035.1:0-11554 GCA_943370675.1 Reyranella massiliensis 521
ACTCTATGGTAAGGAAGAGATTAAAAACCAGGTAGTAGCCATTAGAAATCTGGACGAAGTCACCTGCTCATTTCTTTGTGTTGTTTTTGAATTGAAAAAAGAGGATTTCAGATGTTACACATACAAACAGTCAACTCCAGACTTCTGGAAATCCTAACTGCCCTGATGAATCATCCCTACTTTAATGATTTTCACTTAGTGGGTGGGACAAGTCTAGCATTACAGATAGGGCATAGAGAATCCATTGATATAGATCTTTTTGGAACTGGAGAACTAGATGAACTTGAAGTTTCTGATAGTTTATCAAGCCTTGGTAAAGTGCAGATTCTAAAAAAAAGTAAAAACATCCTGATTTACACTGTTGACGGAATTAAGGTTGATTTTGTCAATTACAAATACCCTTGGCTAAATCCTTATTTAAATTTTGGGAGTTTGCGTTTGGCTGACCCGAGTGATATTGCAGCAATGAAGCTCAATGCCATTTCAGGAAGAGGAAGCAAAAAGGACTTTATTGATTTGTACTTTTTACTGAAAAAATATTCCCTTGCAGACATGATTGGATTTTATAATCAAAAATATCAAGATGGCTCAGTGTTTTTGGTGATTAAAAGTCTCACCTATTTTGATGATGCCGATGTAGAGGAAACACCAAGAATGCTTCTCCCATTTGATTGGGATGAGGTCAAAAATAGGATCAAACAAGAAGTTAAACTATACTTAGACGGATCTTAACCACAGAGGTCAAGGAGAGGAAATTTGTAACTGGTAAAAAGTAAGTGAGCAGTTCACAGTCACAGCTGGCTGCTTCGATTCCCAAAAGACTCCAGGAATAAATAGGAGCGTGGCTTTAGCCCGCTCATCAAAGGAATGCAAGCTATGTTTGTGGCTTTAGCCGAATTTCAGGAGAAGTAGAGAAAAAATTGATAAAACAGGATTACAAATCCCTCTAATACTGCAATGATTAGGAGCGTGGCTTTAGCCCGCTCATCAAAGGAATGCAAGCTATGTTTGTGGCTTTAGCCAAATTTCAGGAGAAGTAGAGAATAAATGGATAAAACAGGATTACAAATCCCTCTAATACTGCAATGACTAGGAGCGTGGCTTTAGCCCGCTCATCAAAGGAATGTAAGCTATGTTAGTGGCTTTAGCCGAATTTCAGGAGAAGTAAAGAATAAATGGATAAAACAGGATTACAAATCCCTCAAATACAAGGGTCGAATTACAAAATGGCCACAGAAGGGGGATTCTTATCCGTCATCTCGCTGTTATGAATACCAATTTTTCTAACTCGCTATGACAATACCTGTGCTTTCGGTAGTTGATAAGTTTCTATTGTAAATAGTAATTAATCAAAAAAAATTTCTTTTCTCAATAGAGACTTTTTAATTTTGCTCTAAAATTCACGAATGCAAAAATCCTTACTTCAAGCAGTAATCAGTGACCAAAAAGCATTAAAATGGGAGCCTTCTGCCATTGACAGAGAGCATGTCTCTGTTATCGAGGATGATAGCGTTGTTGTGATTTCGGGTATTCGGCGCTGTGGCAAGTCCACCTTATTGCAAGCGATACGTACAAAAAATAAAGAAAAAGATTACTACCTCAACTTTGATGATGATCGTTTAATTCAATTTAAAGTACAGGATTTCCAACTGCTTTTAGAACTTTTTGGAGAACGCTATGGCAAGCAGACCACGTTTTATTTTGATGAGATACAGAATATTAGCGGTTGGGAGCGTTTTGTAAGACGCTTGCATGACTATGGGAATAAAGTATATATCACCGGTTCCAATGCTTCCATGTTGAGTAAAGAGTTAGGTACCCATTTAACAGGGCGCTATCAGCAGGTGGAACTTTACCCATTTTCGTTTCGAGAATACTTGAAACTAAACCAAATTGATCCCAATTCACTGGACCATTTCAATACAGATGATAAAGCACAACTGAAAGCATCATTTAATGACTATTTTAACCTAGGTGGGTTTCCTGCTTTCTTAAAATCAAAGCATCCCGAATATTTAAAATCCCTTTACGAAAGTGTGTTGTATCGTGACGTAATGGTGAGAAATGGCATAACAAACGAACAAGAACTCTTGGAACTGATGTTTTTTGTCACGAGTAATACCAGTAAATTAATTTCTTACAACAGCCTGGCAAAAGTAATCGGTGTAAAAAATGCCACTACCGTAAAGCAATACCTGGGATTCCTACAAGATGCCTATCTGTTGAGCTTGGTGCCGAAATATGATGCATCGGTCAAAAAGCAGCTTCATAATCCCAAAAAAGTGTATGGAATAGACTTGGGATTAATGCGCCAACTCAGTTTTCAACATAGCGAAAATCAGGGGAGACTACTCGAAAACTTAGTGTATTTAGAGTTGAAAAGACAAGCAAAGACAGTGTATTATCATCATGGTAAAGGGGAATGTGATTTTGTGATCAAAGAAAAAAACAGCATCACCCAAGCCATACAAGTATGCTGGTCCCTTTACGAAGACAACACAAAACAGCGAGAAATTAATGGATTGATGGAAGCCATGACCGCTTACCAACTCAAAGAGGGACTCATCCTGACAGAAGATGAAAGTGATCGCTTGACGAAAGAGGATACGATTATCACGATCATGCCGGTATGGTTGTGGCTGTTGCAGGTAGAATAAATGTTCAACGTTTCCGAACCCTATCTCCGGCAGGCAGGCCCGAACTCCGAACTTGTCACCCTGAGCACTTGAGAGACGAAAGTCTCGAAATCGAAGGGCCGAACTCCGAACTCCGAACCTCGAACCTCAAAAACTTGTGCTAAGCCTCAATTTTTTTAAGGTTATAACCACAAGAAGTTATCAATAACTAGCTGTTTTTCAGGTTATATTCTAAAAAATGATAAAAAGAATCGCTTACATTGATAAACTCAAGAAATTTATCGGAAGGTCTTTAGTCAAAATCATCACCGGAATCAGAGGATTAGGGACATTAAAGTCAACAGTCTCCGTGAGCAGTCTGTTTTGAACCACACTAGACACCTAGCGCATATAGCTTTTAAAGCTCCTAAAGAATTTAAACCATAGCGGATACCAAGAGGGAAGCTATTTTTCTCAAACCACTTAACATTTAACCCTTAACATTTAACCCTTAACTCTTAACGTTTAACCCTTGACGTTTAACTCTTAACCAGCACCCGAAACAGTCCCTACCCCCCCCCATGAAACAACTCCTCCGAAGCATTCTTCCAAAAGACCTCCTGCAGCAGTTGAGCTTTATTAGGGATTATAGCATATTCCCGGAGCGGTACAAGGGCAAGTTTGCCACCGTATCTTATGCGCAAGAGGGCGAGGACATTCTTTTGAAGCGGATTTTTGACATGAGGAAAAAGTACCGGGGCTTTTTTGTGGACGTAGGAGCGCATCATCCTTACCGATTTTCGAACACCTACCTCTTTTACCAAAAAGGCTGGTCGGGAATCAACATCGACGCCATGCCCGGAAGCATGAAGGCTTTCCATAAAGTCAGGCCAAATGACATCAACTTAGAGATTCCGATCTCGGACCAAAAGCAAACCTTGACCTATTATGCCTTCAATGAACCGGCATTAAATGGGTTTTCCAAGGAGCTATCAGAGAAAAGAACGGGTATGGATCATTTAAAGCTCCTCTTTACCAAGGAAATCGAAACCTTTACCCTAGAGGAAATCCTCGATCAGTACCTACCCAAAAACCAATCCATTGACTTTCTTTCGGTAGACGTTGAAGGCTTGGACTTTGAGGTGATCCGCTCGATCAACTTAAAGAAATATACCCCGAAAGTCATCTTAGCCGAGGTGCTTAAGGATTCCCTATCCACCATCGATCAAAACCCGATGCTTGCCTACTTGGAGTCGCATGGATATGCACTAAGTGCCAAAACGGTGAATACGGCTTTCTTTGTTCATAAGGATTTCTGAGTTATTGGAAAACTGCTTGTTTCCTGACTTCCAAAAATAAAATAGATTTTCCTTTACCTTACCTAAGAAAAAAGGTAGCAAGCTTTAAACTTTAAAATAGGAATAAGTCTAGTTTATGCAGATCAAAGCTACTTAAATTAAATTAAAGTCACATTTTTTACAAAATACATCATCAAAGCTAAAAACCCAACTTGGCCTAAAAAATAAATATAATTTATAAGGATTTTGGAATATATGATAAATTGAGAATATTGGATTGAGATTTGAGGAAAATAAGCGATTTTTGATTTACGTTTTTAATTTATAGATGTTAAACAACTTTTAAAATGATAAAATAATTATAAAACGTATTTATTAAGTTGAAGATTTTCATCTAAGACAATATTTCATAAATATATTTTGATTAATTATGACTATTTATATATAAATTAAAAATTTTAAATTACTAATATTGTGGCTCATAAAAAATACAAAAAAATAAATAATGATTAATATAATAAGAAAATGTTTATTGAAACTCTCTCGTATCCTTGCTCAAAATAGAGGAAGAAAATTTGTAGATAAATTTGAAAGGTTTGTAGGCGAGTTTCATAGAAGTATTAACAATGTAAATTTTAATATGAATGAAAATGGAGAAATTAGAGTATTGAGAATATTGTCTACGAATGGGCTGAATTGTATATTTGATGTTGGTGCAAACGTGGGAGATTGGACTAATATTGTTTCAAAGATGAACCCTAAAGCTGTTATACACTCTTTTGAAATTGTTCCAGATACATTTAATATTTTGATTAAAACCATTGGTGATAACCAAAATGTAGTATTAAATAATTTTGGATTATCCGATTCAGAAATGAAAATTAATATTAATATGAGAAAAGAAAGTTCTTCAACTGCTACTGCTTTTCCAATTGAGGGTATGGAATTTCATGATAATTATTATAATTTGATAATACCATGTGAGGTACGGACAGCTTCAGATTATATAAAAGGAAATAATATTCATCATATTGATTTTGTGAAAATTGATGTTGAGGGTATGGACTTAAGGGTCATAAAGGGTTTTGATCATTATTTAAATATAGTAGATGTAATTCAATTTGAATATGGAATATTTGATATTTCTTCCCATGATCTGCTTGCAGATTTTTGTAATTATTTAAATAAAAAAGGGTTTATTGTAGGTAAAATATTTCCAAAGTGTGTAATGTTTTTTAATTATGATATGCATATGGAAAATTTTCATGGCTCAAACTACTTAGCAATAAAAAAAGAGAAAACTGAATTGATAAAAAAGTTAGCTGAGTTTTCAGAATGAAAATTCGGTTATGAGATTAAAAATTGAAAGAAAAGCTTTTGATAAACTCCAATAATCTTTTTATAGTTTTAGCTTTATTTCAAATGAAAATATCAGAATATATAAATCAAACAATGTTTTCTTTAATAATAAACAAATGGTTAAATTATTAGGATTGTGAATTTTCAGTTTGCACTATTATTCATTGCTTTGTTCTTTAGATTAGTTTAATAATATAATTATTTTATGTTAAAAGTATTAAAGCGATTTTCTAACACAAAAACTGCACCTTTTTTAATAGAAAGCACAAAACACCTTACTGTTGGTAAAATGAGTTATCATAATGGTAATTTTGTTATACTAGGCTCACAAGATGTTGAAATAGGTTCTTATTGTGCATTTGGTGAAAATATATGTATTATTACTGAAAATCATGATTATAATTATCCTGTAATGCAATATACTTTCTATAGACACTATTTTGGAAAAGAACATCCAGGAGTTAGGAAATACCCTCCAAACAAAGAGAGAACAAAAGGTAGGGTTGAAATTGGTAATGATGTATGGATTGGACACAATACAACTATTTTGTCAGGTGTTAAAATTGGTAATGGTGCCATACTAGGAAATGGTTGTATAGTTACAAAGAATGTGGAACCATATTCTATTGTTAGCGGGATTCCTGCACGAAAAATAAAAATGCGTTTTAATGAAGAGGTAGTAGAATACTTACAGGAAATTAAATGGTGGAATTGGAGTGAAGATAAGATTAAACGGAATGAAAAGTTTTTTCACCAAAATCAGAATCTGCTATCTGTGGAAGAAATAGCATCAATAATAATTCAATAATTTCTGGTGTAATTTGGATTGCTCGATAATTTGGATTTAAACAATAGTAACAAACGCATTGCCAAAAATACCTTAATGTTGTATTTTAGGATGATGCTAACTGTGATAGTATCTCTATATACTTCACGTGTTGTACTCAATACTTTGGGAGTTGAAGATTACGGGATTTATAATGTAGTTGGTGGTTCGGTAACAATGTTTGGATTCTTTAATGGAGCCATGAGTTCTGCAACCCAACGTTTTTTGACTTTTGATATTGGGCGAAAAGATTATGTTCAATTGCGCAAAACATTTAATGCTACACTGATTATTCACGTTGGAATATCTTTGCTAATTTTTATACTTGCTGAGACCTTAGGATTGTGGCTTGTTAATAATTTTTTGAATTTACCAGAAGGAAGAATGCAAGCAGCCCAAATGGTTTATCATTTTTCTGTTTTGTCATTTGTTGTTACAATAATACAATCCCCCTATAATGCATTAATCATAGCTAGAGAGAAGATGAGTGTCTTTGCATATTTTAGTATTTTGGATGTATTTTTGAAATTACTTATTGTTCTTTTATTGGTTCATATTGCATTTGATAAACTAACCCTTTACGCTATTCTCGTTTTTGTGGTCAGCTTAATTGTAGCAGTTGCTTACCGTATTTACTCAAGAAAACATTTTGAAGAAACAAAATTTATAATCGTAAATGATAAGTCTCTATATAAAAACCTAACTAGTTATTCTGTTTGGAATTTATTTGGAGCTGCCTCCCTTGTAGGCAAAGGACAAGGGGTTAATATTATATTGAATATTTTTTTTGGCACAATTATTAATGCATCACTGGGAGTTGCTTATCAAGTGTCTAGTACAGTCACTTCTTTTGTAAGTAATTTTCAGATGGCAAGTAATCCGCAGATTATTAAATCTTACGCATCAAATGAAAAGGATTATATGACCAATTTGGTTATTCGCACTTCTAAGTTCTCCTTTTTTTTACTTTTTATATTGACGCTTCCTATTATTATGGAAATAGAATATATCCTTAAAATCTGGTTAAAATTAGTACCAGATTTTACTGCAATTTTTGCAATACTTGTTTTAGTAAATGCACTGATTGACTCTTTTTCAGGTTCTTTAATGGCAGCTGTGTCGGCAACGGGAAATATAAGGTTTTATCAATTAGTAATTGGTGGATTGTCATTGTTGATTTTACCAATTACCTACCTTCTCTTTAGATTTGGATATTCACCCGAATTTACTTTTATTGTTAGTATCTGTATTGCTGTTGTTGCTTTTGTTTTTCGGTTATTCTTTACCAAAAAACAAATACCTGAATTTTCTATTAGGCTATTCTTGCAGGAAGTTTTAGTTAGAAATATTCCTATTGTGCTATTTTCTGTTTTGATTCCTTGGTTGTTAGTATCTAATTTGCAATCGGGATTTTCTCGATTAATTCTAGTAACGTTAACTTCATTAAGTATCACCATTTTTACTTTCTATTTTTTTGGTTTAAAGAATAATGAAAAACTGTTCGTAAAGAATGCTTTCGGAAAACTACAACACCGATTCTATAGAAATTCCTCTATAAAGTGAAATTTATTTACCAATATAATTAAAGTTTAATGAGTGATCTTATAGCTAAATTATTCAGAAACTTAAAATTAATTTTCCGTCCAGTTTTGATTAATGGCTTTGTGTATTGTGATAATAATAAAATTCTACATGAAAATTGGGGAGATGATATTAATTATTTTTTTCTTAGGGAGATAATTAAAAAGCCTATTCTAATTTATAATCGAATTTCTTTAGCATATAGGTTGAAGTTGAAAAACTATCTTGTGATTGGCTCTACCATAGATATGCTTTGCACAAATAATACAGAGGTATGGGGAGCTGGCTTAATTGATGAAAAGAAATTATTAAGAATTAAACCTCGTAAGGTATATGCTGTTCGTGGACCATTAACACGTAAGAAATTATTGGAGCAAGGTATAGAATGTCCTGAGGTTTATGGTGATCCTGCGTTACTTATACCTCGATACTATAAGCCGAACGTTAAAAAAAAGTATTCATTTGGATTTATACCACATCGCTCCAATTTAGATACAATAAATAATTTTACTTTTGATGGTGAGCCACTCTCTCAAAGAAAGGAAGTACTAGTTATTGACTTATCCAAATATGAGAAGTGGACAGATATTGTCGACCAAATATGCAGTTGTGAAAATATCATTTCTGCTTCCCTTCATGGATTAATAGTAGCTGAAGCTTATAAAATACCCAATTTATGGATTGAGTTTGGCAAACCACTTATCGGTGGACATTTCAAGTTTCATGATTTCTTTCTCTCTATAGCTAGAGAAAGAGAGTCTCCGTATATTATCGAGGATTATGAGTTGTCTATCAAAGATATTCAAAAAGGAATATCAATTTGGCAGCCTGGTCTTATCAACTTACAACCATTAATTGATTCCGCACCTTTTCCAATCAAATTATAGTTAATGGCCATTTTTTTATGATTTTTTTCTATTTTTTCAGTCAGAATATATTGATGAAAATGTAAACATTATTAGGTATTTTCAAGAGTAAGTATAATATGAACTTTATGATTACCTCATTTTCTTAAAAGCATATAAACTTAAGTTGAATAATATAAAAGTTTTACATATTAATACTAGTGGTGTTGGAGGGGCGGCTATAGCTTGCCATAGATTGCATTATCTTATGCTTGCTAATGGTTTCTCTTCAAAGGTTATACACCTTTATAATAACTTTAAGCATGAGACAGAATTTTGTTCACTTGGATATAAAACTATCAGACGTTTTACAAACCGTTTGATGTATGAGATTACACAAAGGGATTTAGAACCTGAAGCATATGTATTTAGTGAAATGGCCCCTATTGCTTCTGGGATAGCCAATCATCCCTTAGTTTATGATGCCGATGTTATTTATCTTCACTGGGTGCTTGGTGGATTTTTTAGTAAGGCCGATTTTGAGGATTTGGCAAAACTTGGGAAACCTGTATTTTGTTTCACTCATGACATGTGGTGGATTACGGGAGGATGTCATTACGTATTTGACTGTGCTGGATATAAATTTGGATGTAACAAATGCCCTATGCACAAGCAATTCTCCTGCTTTACAAAAAAACAATCAGAGTGGAAACGTAAATTTTATGCCAAATATCCAAATGTCCGATTGATTTCACCTTCTGATTGGTTAAGGCGTTGTGCAGACGAGTCTTCTGTTATCGACAAAGGTAGGTGTGACTTTATCCCCAATGTCGTGCCCGATAGTATCTTCAAATATATGGATAAGATGACTGCTCGAGAGCAGCTCGGTATTCCGAAGGACAAGATTGTCATATCATTCGGTACTGCTGATAATTCTAATGTGGTAAAGGGTTTCATTTATCTTCAAGAGGCTCTGAATTCTATTGCTAAAGGTAGGATACTCCTTTGTGTTTATGGTAGTGATTATGATGCAGAACTTGCCAGCAAGATGAATCATCCTATCAAATTTCTTGGGCGATTAAATCAGGAAAAGGTTGCTATAGCCAATGCCGCTGCAGATCTCTACGTTTCTCCGACACTATCTGAAAGCTTCGGATTGACACTTTTGGAGAATATAAAATGCGGTACACCCGTTATCAGCACCAATGTGACTGCGGTCCCTGAGATTGTTAAAGATAAAGTCTCTGGTTATCTGGTAGAGCCCAAAAATAGTATGCAGATTTTCAAGGCAATCCTGTCATTTATCGAAGACCCAATGAGAATAGATGGCACCTGCGATGAAATGTTCAGTGACAAAAGTATCATCTGCCGTCACATAGAAGTTATGGCGAAAGCACTTGCCATCAATCAATAAGAATGAACATACTATTTATATACGATGCTCCTTTACTACCGGAAGCAGGTGGTACAGAGCGGGCGACGAGTTTAGTGATGAACGAGTTGTCGCGCAGAGGGCATAACTGTTATGGTATTCTTCATTTCGACCAGCAGAAACCTGAAGAACAACATATTAATAGCACGAAAATAGACTCAATCTACAACTATCTAAAGAGTAAGAAAATTGATATTGTCGTAAACCAGATAGCATTTCATCCTCGTTTTCTAAGCCAATTCCTTGCATATGGCGGACAGCAATGGAAAGAAGAAGGTGGCAAAATTATCAGCTTTATGCACTTGGATCCTACTCCGGAACCTCGCAAGAAACTCAAAACATATTTCGTCGATTGGAGTCAGAGAAGTGTTATGGGCAAAATCAAGCGACTGGTATATGTCCTCTTGTTGCCATACTTTTATTATAGGTCTGATCAGCAGTATAAATCTGGCCTGAGATATCTGTATAATATATCAGACAGATATGTCCTAATGTCCAAGTCATTTCTTCCGATCTTTTCAAAGCTTGCCGATCTGACCGATACAAGCAAAGTCGCATTTATCCCCAATATGCTCACTTTCCCTGAGATTGCAACAGAAGAGATTCTTGAAAAGAAAGACAATATGGTTCTCGTCGTGGCACGCCTTGATGATGCTCAGAAGAATATCTCATTTATGATAGATGCTTGGGACAAAGTAAAGAATCATATGGGATATGCGCTACATATTCTTGGAAATGGACAAGATAGGGATATGCTCCATAAATATGCAGAACGAGTTAATGATATAGTTTTCGAAGGTTCACAAACTCCACTCAACTGGTATCGCAAGGCAAAGATATTCCTTATGGCATCACCACGTGAAGGATGGGGTCTAACAATTACAGAAAGCCTTCAGAATGGTGTAGTTCCTATAGTGTTAAATACTTCAACAGTTTTTAGGGATATTATTAATGATGGGGAAAATGGCTACTTGCCGAAGACTATTGAGGAATACTCATACTATATAGAAACTCTAATTAGTAATGATTCTATCAGAAAGAGGATGGCTACAACTGGCCTCCAAACATCCGCTCGGTTCGCGCCACAGGAGGTGGGCGATCTTTGGGAAATTATGTTGAACGAAGTAAGATATTATGCGAATGAACCTGAAGATATTAAAGTCAATTAATCTTTTCAAGACGTTATATTATAACTTCAAATTTTTACGTTTCTCTGAAGCTTTGAAACTACCTATTGCTGTGGGTTATAATACTAAAATTTGTAATATGCACAATGTTAGGATTTTAGGTGGTGGAGGTAAATTCGCAGTCTCGTTTGGACTTCCTATTAATAGTTTCATAGATGAGCACGCATCTACCGTTATTGATTTTCGCGGGAAAACTACTATTTACGGTCGATGTGTCTTTGGTGCCGGCTCGAAAGTTATAGTGGATAAAGATGGTGAGCTGGAGATAAGAGAAGGATTCGTCTGTACTGGTGGCTGCAATATTGAATGCCATAGAAAAATTACTTTTGGAAAGAATTGTATCCTTTCGTGGAATATCACAATACTTGATACTGATTTTCATCCTATTTATGATGGTGAAGGGAAACATCT
>CALRRX020000036.1:0-11512 GCA_943370675.1 Reyranella massiliensis 521
TAGCACCTGCATCGATGGCATTTTCGAGGAGTTCTTTGAGTGCGGAAGCGGGTCGTTGTACCACTTCTCCCGCAGCAATCTGATTGGCTATTGCATCAGGGAGAAGCTGGATGATATCACTCATTTCTTCCTTTCTTGATGTATTTGAAAAAGAAATAAGCTACACCTGCAAGTATCGCAAGAGCAGAGAGGTAAGTAAAAATCTCAGGACCGATATACATATAGCCAAATGCGGCAATGATCATCCCAAAAAAGAACACCATGCGAACAATAGAAACGGGACTAAATACAGAGGTCGTATCTTTTGACTTTCCCCCTCTGTACGAACCAAAAGAACCTTTTATGGAAGCACCTCTGTAGGGCCCCAAGTCTTCTTGATCCTGAAGCTCTTTACCTTCTGCCAGTTCTCTTTTGATTCTTGAGGTCCTTTCTTCAATTTCCTCTTTGATCGGATCATAATACCTAGGCTTGATGGCAAACTTCTGGTAAGTTGGGGTTTTGAATATGGAAAGAAGTTTCATAATCCGTTCAATTTTTAGTGAGATCGGGCGTTTCGTCTGTAATAAAATCAGAAAGCCTCAAATCTTCCGGTTATCAACTTTATGAGCATTTAAACCTTAAAGCTGACCAATTGTTGGGCGATCTTTAGTATCTTGGATAATGCGCTTTTCGTGGTTGTAGAAGATTTACCTTCTTCAGAAAGCGATTTTAGACACGTTTTGACTACCCACAAAGACAAATTTACTTTAAAAGTCAAGGAAATAAAATCAATCTCCTGCATGAACAAAAAGCATTGGATACTCCTCTTATGGATTGCTGTGATCGGGCTTTTTTCCTCCGGAAAATCTGATCCTTTCGTAGCAAATGAGGATCCCTTGGAGAGCTCAGACGAACAGCTACAGCTCCATTGGGTAGACAGTGTCTTCAATGCGATGACTTTTGATGAAAGGCTTGGACAACTTTTCATGGTAGCAGCCTATTCCAATAAGGACGAAAAGCATGTCGAGGAAATCAGCAAGTTGGTCAAGGAGGAAAATCTCGGGGGACTTATCTTTTTCCAAGGAGGCCCCAACCGACAAGCTCGATTGACCAATTATTATCAGGCACAGGCAAAAACTCCCCTCATGATCGCGATGGATGCCGAATGGGGCATCGGGATGAGGCTAGACTCCGTATTGAACTTCCCCAAAGCCATGACTCTTGGAGCAGTGCAGGATACCAAGTTGATTTATGAAATGGGGTCGGAAATTGCCCGGCAGTTTAAGGAACTGGGTATGCATGTCAACTTTGCCCCGGTAGTGGACGTCAATTCCAATCCGCTAAACCCCGTCATCGGCTATCGTGCCTTTGGGGAAAACAAAGACCGTGTCACACAGCGGGCTGTGGCCTACATGAAAGGACTTCAGGAAAACGGCATTATTGCCAATGCCAAGCATTTTCCAGGCCACGGAGATACAGAAACGGACAGCCATTATGATTTGCCAGTGATCAAACATGCTGAAAAAAGAATCTGGGAGGTGGACTTATTTCCATATCAGACACTTTTCAGAGAAAACTTGATGTCAGTCATGGTGGCACATCTCAATGTGCCCAGCTTGGATAATGGAGCAAATATCCCAACCAGCCTTTCCAAACCTGTGGTAACTGACTTGCTACAAAACAGAATGAATTTCCAAGGGCTGATTTTTACGGATGCACTCAATATGAAAGGCGTGGCAAATTTTAGCCGACCTGGAGAGGTAGACCTAAAAGCCTTATTGGCAGGCAATGATGTCCTACTTTATTCCCAGGATGTGACCAAAGCCAAAGCCCTGATTAAAGATGCCGTGGCCCAAGGGATGATCAGTGAAAATGAAATCAACCGAAGGGTCAAAAAAATTCTCAAAGCGAAATACTGGGCGGGATTGAATGAATACAAACCCTTGGACACCTACAAAATTGCCGATCGGATTACGACTGAAAAGACCATGGAAGTGGTCGAAAAACTGTATGCTGATGCTATTACGGTCGCCTCCAACAAAGATGACCTTCTACCTTTCAAACAGCTGGATTTGAAAAAAATGGCCAGCTTGACCATCGGAGATGAGGGAAAGATTTTTAGCCAATACCTGAACAAATACACTGCGGTAGATCATTTCACCATACCAAAGGCTGCCAACGAAACCGCCCATTACAATCTGATGAAGCAGTTGGAGGATTACGATGTGGTAGTGGTTGGAATGATGGGAATCACAAACAGTCCTCAACGGGCCTTTGGGGTAGCTCCGGGAGATGTGGAACTGATCCGCAATCTGGAAAAACGCCAACAAGTGGTCACAATCCTTTTCGGTAATGCCTATGCCGCAAATGCACTGGAAGGAATGGGACACGTGGTCTTGGCTTATGAAAATAACGGCCTCACGCAACAATTGGTACCTCAGGTACTATTTGGCGCAAGACCTAGTAAAGGGATTCTTCCAGTAACTGTAGGCGGTCAATTTTCCCATGGAGTAGGCGGCTATTTGGCTGATGTGGGTAGACTCTCTTATGGAGTGCCAGAAAGTGTGGGCCTCGACAGCAAAAAACTGGATAAAATCGATGAAGTCGCTCAGCAGATGATTCAGATGCAAGCCGCTCCAGGAGCAAATGTGCTGGTGGTAAAAAATGGAAAAGTGGTATTTGAGCGATCTTACGGGCATCTGGACTACCAGCAATCTGCGCCCGTGACTCCTGAAACGGTCTATGACCTGGCTTCCATTACCAAAGTGCTGGCAACCACCCAAGCTGTGATGTTTCTTCACAGTAGAGGGGAACTTGACATGAACAAAACTTTGGGGGACTACCTTCCTGAGTTAAAAGGCACCAATAAAGCCCCATTGGTACTCAAAGACGTTTTGGCTCATGAAGCTGGACTTAAGGCGTTTATTCCACATTTTGTCCATACCCTGCAAGATGGGCAGTGGAAACCGACGTATTACCAAGCCGGTTCTGTCCCAGGTTTTACCCGACCTGTATCCAATGACATGTTTGCGATGGATGCCCTAAGAGACAGCATCTGGCACTGGACAGTAAAATCCGATCTCCTTCCCAAGCCAAACAAGTACGTATATTCAGACCTGACGATGTATTTTATGCAGGCAGTAGTGGAAAAGATTGTCAATCAACCTTTGGATGAATTTGTCGACCAAATCTTTTATGCGCCCTTAGGGCTGAAAACCCTGACCTTTAATCCTGCCCAGAAAATGCCCATCGGAAGAATCGCCCCTACCGAAAATGATATGGCTTTCAGAAAGCGACAAATTCAAGGATATGTCCATGACCCGGGAGCGGCGATGTACGGTGGAGTAGCCGGTCACGCCGGGCTATTTGGCACAGCCAATGACCTTGCAGTGATGATGCAATTGATGCTAAATAAAGGTTCTTATGGAGAAGTCTCCCTGATCAAACCGGAAACCATCGAGGCTTTTACCAAACGTCAATCTCACATGAGCCGCAGAGGCTGGGGATGGGATAAGCCAGAGCCTGAGAAAGGAAAAGGCGGTTCGGCTGGAAAACTGGCTCCCAAAAGCACGTTTGGTCATACTGGATTTACTGGCACCTGCGTTTGGGCAGATCCTGAAAATGACTTAATCTATGTGTTCCTATCCAATCGAGTACATCCCAATGGTGGAAACAACAAGCTTTTAGACGCTAACATCAGAACCCAAATTCATGATTTGATTTATGAAGCGATGGAGGATTGAAAAATTAGATATCAGGACAGCTATGTTTTTACTTTTGATGGATTTCTCCTAGTGTCAAAAAAAATCAGTGACGACCACTTGATCACCAACGATTCGGTAAATAATCTTGAAATTACCTTCAATCACTCGTCGATGTCCGAGATTCAAAAATGACAAAATTGTTTCCTCTTGATCTAAAAATGGATCGATTGAAAGCTTTTTACATCTATTCAGCAAGTTTGATTTCATTTTGCTGACCGCCTCTTTTGGAATTCCAACCTCCTTACTATAAAAATCTAAAGAGTCTTTTAAGCTCTCCAGTGCTTGCTGGGTTATAACAACTTTCACTCAAAAATATGTTGATCCAAAAGCTTTTCAGCATCATCTAATGAAATCACATTGCCTGACGAAATGTCTTTTTCAGAAGACAAAGCCCTTCTGACTAATTCAAGAATTTGATCATCCCCTTGAAGCTGTTCAAGAAGCCTTTCTACTTGAACAAATCTCTTTTCATCCATTTTTTCAATGGATTTAATCAGAGCTGTTTTCCTTTCCTTAATACTCATTTTCAATATTTTACCCTACAATATAAGCAAAAAGCACTCCTTTCAGAGTGCCTTTCATTTTGATTTATTCCTTAATCTCAATCACCTTAAATTCGGTTCGTCGGTTGGTCTGATGCTCTTCTTCAGTCTTAGCATCTTTGATGATCAGCTGGGTTTCTCCATAGCCTTTGGCCACGAGTCGCTCTGCCGAGACTCCTTTAGAAACGATGTAATCCACCGCCGATTGGGCTCTGCGCTGTGACAAATCCAAATTGTAGGCATCACTGGATCTGGAATCTGTATGCGAACTTAACTCGATACGAATTGTAGGATTGTCTTTGAGAATTTTCACCAATTTATCCAACTCTACTGCAGCATCACTTCGGATTTCCGCCTTATCCAGATCATAATAGATATTGTCTAACACGATAGCTTTCTCCAAAATCAACTGATCCAAAATGATCGTGGTATCCAAGGTGATGTTGGTGACATCCTGAACGAGTGTTTTCGGGTCAGGAGTTTTTCCTTTGGTTGTGTAAGGAATTGATTTGGAAAAATACCCTGACTTGGAAGCAATAATGGTATAATCCTGATCAGGTGCGATGGTAAATCTCACCCTGCCTTGCGCATTGGAGAAGTCACCTCCCTGTTGCTTATTATCTGACCCATACAAGGTTACCCTTGCTTGAGACAGCACTGCCGGAGCAGTCTCCCCTTTTGATTCCTTGGTGAAAACGTTGAGGAGGACATTGACGATTTTTGGTTTTGGCGTTTTGTCCTCGAAAAAGTAGATATCGTCATCTCCTACCCCACCTTCCCGATTGGAAGAGATAAAACCTGCTTTAGGGTATTCGGTGAAGAAAATCCCGAAATCATCGTCTTTACTGTTAAAGTTTTGACCCAGGTTTTTGATGACCTGAGCTCCTGATTCGTCTTTTTCCGCTACAAAAATGTCCAGCTTTCCATATCCCGGATGTCCGTCCGAAGCAAAGAAAAACTTCCCATCACGGGCGGGTCTTGGAAACATCTCATTGCCAGGAGTATTTATGGTCGGCCCCAAATTCACCGCATTTCCAAAATCTCCATTGGCCAATTTGGTTGCTTTATACAAATCAATCCCTCCGAAACCTCCCGGCCTGTTGGAAGCAAAGTAGAGTTCTGCGCCATCAGGGCTGAATGCCGGCGTGGAATTCCACCAAAATTCATCTTCATTGACAGGCATCCAGATCGGCTGGGTAAAACCGGCTCCTCTGAAGTAAGAAGCAAACAGGGCTACATCAGGAAGGTCCTTGGAAGAAGTAGAGTTGCCACGCGCATAAATAATCGTATTTCCATCAGGGCTAATGGCCACTGCCGCCTGATTTAATCCTTCCTCATTCTTGAATTCTGGCAAAGCCTGTACTCCAGCTACATCCACCTTTAGTCCATCCGCTCTGGTTCGGAATAGCTTGTGGTATGGAGTTCCAGTGGCTGCATAGATACCAGAGGCTTGTCTGCCCGAGGTAAAGTAGAGAAAATCTTCACTTAAGACAGGGGCATAATCTGCGCCTTGAGTATTGAGCTCTTTGAAGTTGACCAACACATGGTTTGGCCAATAATCTGAAATTCCTTCAGCCAACTTAATGGATTCAATTTCCCTTTGAGTGCGAGCTAGTAAACTTTCGTCAGAAGTATAACCTTTTGCCTTTTCAAAAGCTTCTCTGGCGGCTGCATTCTTTTGTTGTGCCTTTAAGCTTTGTCCCAAAAAGAAATAGGAATTAAAACTTGGCTCTTGGTCGACCACTTTTCGATAATAGGGTTCGGACTTTTCTATCCGGTTGGAAAGACGGTAGCTTTCAGCAATCGTCTGATTGGCTTTGATGTTGGAAGAGTCGGACTGGAGAATCTGACCAAAAGTTGAAATGGCGTATTGATATTGGCCTGAGAGGAATTGGTTATCTCCTTTTTCGACCAAGCTTTTGCAGCTTACTAAGCCAAGGAGAACAAGCGTCGAAATCCATAAAAAATACTGTTTCATGTACTGGCTATTGAAGGTCTAGTCCTGAATATTACTAATTAATTTAGAAAGTATTTGTTCAACCAGCTATTTCGTACAGGCTGCCATAGCTGATGAAGATCGGCTTTAGTTCGAATCATGGGATTGATGACCTCCTGCTCTAGCGTCAACTCACGTGCCTGAACTTTACTTTTCAATCCCAAGGCTGGGAAGACGCTAAGATCACCCGCAGCATTTCTCACGCTCACTTTTCCCTGATCTGTCAGATTAACTCCCAATAGATTTTCCAACTCTTTCAATACACGGACTGAGCTATCAATCGAGCATCCGCTTGCTCCAAGTCCGCTTTCGTCCACCGCTAATAGAATAATTTGATCATTTAGCACTTCAAAGGAAGTAGGCATGCCGTTGCCATGGGTATTCCACCCCTCACAAAATCGGGTAAGACGCTGCTTTACAATCGCCAATTCATCTTGATTTAGCTTACGCTCGGACTGATAAATCCATATTCTTGATTGCCCTGGTAGTTGGTCAAATGGGATATACATGGCCTTAGAAATTTATTCAAAGAAAAACCCTTTCTGCATAACGGCAAAAAGGGTTCAATTGATTCAAAAGCAAACGTGTTAAATACCCATTTCCTTAGCTACCATTTCTGAAAGATCGTACACTTGAACCTCATTTTCGCGGTTTTTATTTTTCACTCCATCCATCATCATAGTAAGACAAAACGGACAACCCACTGCAATCGCCTGTGCACCGGTAGCCAAAGCCTCCTCAGTTCGCTCGATGTTGATGTCTTTTTTGCCTACTTCCGGCTCTTTAAACATCTGTGCACCTCCCGCTCCGCAGCAAAGTCCTTTGGTTTTGCAGCGCTTCATCTCCACAAGCTCTACGTCAAGTGCCTTGATCACTTCTCGGGGTGCTTCATAGACGTTATTTGCACGACCGAGGTAGCAGGAATCGTGAAAGGTGATCTTTTTTCCCTTGAATTCTCCTCCACCCTGGAGGGTGACCTTCCCTTCGTTGATTAGCTGCTGGAGAAACTGGGAATGGTGGATCACTTCATAATTTCCACCCAAGGCAGGATATTCATTTTTGATGGTATTGAAGCAATGAGGACAGGCGGTGACTACTTTTTTTACCTCATATCCATTCATCACTTGGATATTGGCAACGGCTTGCATCTGGAAGAGAAACTCATTGCCTGCTCGGCGTGCTGGATCGCCTGTGCAGGTCTCCTCTGGCCCGAGAACAGCAAAGCTGACTCCAACTTTATTCAATATTTTCACAAAAGCCTGGGTGACGGCTTTGTAGCGCTCATCAAACGAACCGGCACAACCCACCCAAAAAAGCACTTCAGGTGTTTGGCCATTGGAGGCCATTTCGGCCATGGTGGGAACTTTATAGGTAGACATAATTTGGATTTACGGTTTTAGAATTACGATTTACGAGAAGCTGAGAAGCTTTTGACCTTTTCCTGGAATTTAGAAATTCAACTTTCTTGAATTCATCGGACATCGGTCATCTGACATCCAACATTCTCCTACTTCATTTCCTCATCTTTTACTTTATCTGCCCAATTGAAACGATCGGATGGGCTGAATTTCCATGGAGAGAAGCTGGTTTCCATGTTTTGGAACATCGCATTCCACTGCGCTGGTGTTCCCGATTCCTCCATGGCCACGTAGCGACGCATCTGAAGAATAATCGATAGCGGATCAATATTGACTGGGCAGGCTTCGACACAGGCATTGCAGCTGGTGCAGGCATTGATCTCTTCCTTGGTGATGTAGTCTCCCAAAAGCGACTTGCCATCCGCCAATCCGGGTCCACCGGCATCGATGCTTTTTCCCACTTCTTCTGCTCGGTCACGCACATCCATCATGATCTTTCTTGGAGAAAGCTTTTTCCCAGTCAGGTTTGCCGGACACTCCGAAGTACAGCGACCACACTCGGTGCAAGAGTAGGCATTGAGTACGTTGATCCAGCTAAGGTCATTGATGTCTTTGGCTCCAAATCGACCGATTTCAGCTGGCGGTGCAGATGGATTATCTACAGGAATTCCAAGCATCATATTCACCTCGTTGGTCACTTCGGGCATATTTTGCATCTCTCCTTTAGCCTTAAGGTTGGAATACCAAGTATTTGGGAAGGCTAAGAAAATGTGTAAGTGCTTAGAGTAAGTCACGTAGACAGCAAAGGCCAAAATGCCTACGATGTGAAACCACCACGCAAAGCGCTCGATCGCCACAAGAGCACCATTCGAAAATCCTTCAAACACAGGCTGAAGAAGGCTGCTAAAAAACAAGGTGCCCAAGGCCAAGTAATGCTCATCTCCTCTAGCTGCCAATAGCTGATCCGTGGCATTCATCGTCAGAATGGCAAACATCAAGATGACCTCGATCACCAAAATCAAATTGGCATCCAACGTCGCCCAGCCTTTCAACTCCGGCTTAGTGAATCGCTCGACTTTCATCACGTTTCTACGAATCAAGAAAGCCACGCAAGAAACCAACACGGCTACGGCCAAGAATTCAAACATATTTATCGCTACCGTGTAGGCACCCCCCAATAAAGGAGCAAACAATCGGTGGGTACCCAAAATGCCGTCCAGCACAAACTCCAACACCTCCAAATTGATGACCAGGAAGCCTACATAAATTAATAAGTGCAGGAATGCCGGCACAATGCGTTTAAACATTTTTTGCTGACCAAAGGCAACCAGAAGCATGGTCTTCCATCGGTTTTCGGCTTGGTCATTTCGCGTCTCAGCCTTACCGAGCAGGATGTTTCTCCGGAGAAATTGAATCCTTTTGCTCAAAATATAGCCCGCAACACCCAAAATGAGGAGAAAAGCGAGTTGTGGTAAAATGCTCATATTGATCGGATTAACTGGTTTTTGTAAAATTTGGGTCTATTTTTTCTGAAAAGGATTTGTAGGGAATACTCATTTTTCTACCTTTGCAACACTTTAAACGACGGTGATATAGCTCAGTTGGTAGAGCATCGGACTGAAAATCCGTGAGTCGGTGGTTCGAGTCCACTTATCACCACTGTCCCGATCCCACAAGGATCGGGATTTTTTTTGCCCAATCCCCAACTCCATAGATCGATATCCAGCTTCATTTTTCATCACTGCCAAAATATAAAATAGTCTGCATGCATACTATTTTTCATTAAATTTAAAATCAATCTAACTTTTTGCCATTGGCTAAAAGCTCAATTCCCAACTTAACAGGAAGGATTAGAAATGGTTTTTTTCAAAAAGTCAGAAAAAAAATCTAGCGGAGTGTAACTTTTTCCTGGTTGGTGCATCATCTTCCTGAATGAAGTCATTTTTCGAAGCAGCAATTTGGCCCTTAAGAGGCAGGCTATACCGCTTGGTCTATTCCTGGACCAAGGATCGTAGTCTTTCAGAGGATCTGCTTCAAAATGTCTTCGCCAAAACTGTGGAACGCCAGAAAGAACTCCAAAGTCATCCCAATCTGAACGGATGGCTGATCAGGAGTCTAAAAAATGAAGCACTCATGCACTTTCGAAAATCCAATCGGACAGAAGGTTTACTTGGAACAGAGGAAATCCCACAACCCGAAAACAGGAGTTTGGAAATTCAGGAAGAGCATCAACTGCTATTTCGAATCCTCGATCAATTACCTCAAAAACAGAAGGAAGTTTTTATCCTGAGGGAAGTAGAGGAGCTAAGCTACGAGGAGATCGCCCTCCAACTCGAAATCAGTTTGGAGCAAGTGAAAATCAACCTCCATAGGGCTAGGAAAAGTGTCAGAGAAAAATTAATCAACCAAGGAGTCACCTCATGAAATCAAGATTAGAATTCCTTTTGGAAAAATACTGGGAAGCGGAATCCACGCTTGAGGAGGAAAAAGAACTGAAGGCACTGCTCCTCCAAGTAGAAGGCTTTGAAAAAGAAAAGGCCCTCTTTGGGCTCCTTGAAGACTTCAAAAAAGTGGAGCCAAAATCTGTTCAAATCCCAGAATCAAAACAGATACGGACGATCAAGTGGTCGTGGATCGGTTGGGCAGCATCGGTAGCCATGGTGGCAAGTTCTGTCTGGATTTGGCAGGATTATGAGCAGAAAAGGCAGGAAGAACTTGCCTACCAGCAGGTAATGGAAGCTTTGGCTTTGATCCAAAACAACCTTTCCAAAGGTCAGGAACAAATGCTTCCTCTAAATGACCTCAAGTACCTCAACACAACTAATCAGCTATTTCAAAAAGATACGGACCAATGAAAAAGATACTACTCTTGGCCTTTTTAATCCTGGGAATCGGGATTCAGGCCTTTGCCCAAGAAGACGCCATCCAGCGCTTTTTCTCCAAATACATGGAGGATGAGCGATTTTCCAGAGTGTACATCTCTCCCAAAATGATGCAGATGGCTGGAGGCTTTCTAAAAAACAACGCCGAAGGTGACAAAGACGCAGAGCAACTTGGCGCCTTGATCGGAAAAATCAAAGGCATCCGAATTCTATCCTCGGAAGAAGTAAACGGAAAAACACTTTACACCGAAGCGATGGGTACACTGACCAAAAACAAGTATGAAGAGCTCATGGATGTGCAGGACAAAGGAAGCAGCCTGAAGTTTATGATCCGCGAAGAAGGCGGGCTCATCAAAGAACTGACCATGATTTCCGGAGATAGCAAGAGTTTCTCCTTGATCTCCATGCTTGGCAGCTTCACTTATGACGATCTGAACATGCTGTCAGAAAAAACCAACATTCCGGGCATGGAACAATTCAGCAAAGGTTCGAAAGGACCAAAAGGCCCCAAATAATTTAACCTAAACCAACTTATATCATGAAAAAACTACTTCTCACTTTCTCTCTTCTGGCCATCGTGATGAGCGTCCAGGCCCAAAGCAAAAGTGTCGCTAGCCTAAAAGACAAATACAAGAGCCATGATGACTTCTTTCAGATGGAGCTAGGAGGCAACTTCATGAACTTTGCCGACGGATTTAAAATCAACATGGATAAAAATGACATGGCTACCGTTGCTAAATCTGTGGAAAGGCTCAATTTCTTTACCCTACCTGAGGGATCAGAAGCCATTGCGGAATACAAAACCCTACAAAAAGGCTTGGAAAGAGAAAACTATGACTTGCTGATGGAAGCCGCCGAAGGGAAAAGCGGCGTCATGATTTACGGTAAAGGTGCCCGTTCTTTTTCCGACTTAGTCATTCTGGTAGGAGATGAAAAAGAAGGCGATCTGGTAGTGGTAGAACTCAAAGGTAGCTTCACTCAAGAGATGCTA
>CALRRX020000037.1:0-11358 GCA_943370675.1 Reyranella massiliensis 521
GCGGCTATCGACCATATTGTAGAAATGGGAATCGGAGACAGAAACCGCATCGCAGTGGGAGGCCATTCTTATGGAGCCTTTATGACTGCCAATTTGCTTTCGCACACGAATATCTTCGCAGCAGGAATAGCTCGAAGCGGCGCCTACAATCGCACCTTGACTCCATTCGGATTCCAGTACGAGCAGCGTACGTACTGGGAAGCACCGGAGGTATATTTCAACATGTCTCCATTCTCCTTTGCAGACAAAGTAAAGACTCCAATTCTCCTGATCCACGGTGAAGCTGACAACAACTCAGGCACTTTTCCGATCCAATCCGAGCGCTATTACAATGCATTGAAAGGACATGGAGCAACAACTCGATTGGTCTTCCTTCCTCACGAAAGCCATGGCTACGCAGCTAAAGAATCTGTTCTCCACACCCTGTGGGAAATGGATACTTGGCTAGAAAAGTATGTGAAGAATAGAAAGTAATCCAATAGGATAGTAAAAAAATTAGCCCTGCCAGATTTTCAAATTCTAGCAGGGCTTTTTGATTTAGATGATCAGATTATGATCAGCTAGATAGCTCGCAAAATTCCCTGACAATTTCCAAGGTCTTTTCCCTTTCCTCTACCATTCCCATATGACCCACACCTGGGAGTTCTACATAATGAGAAAAAGCATCCTGTTGCGCTCGACTGGCTTCGATTTTCACTGCACCATCTTCTGTACCTGCGATCAGGAGTTTAGGACCGGTAAAATTTCTCAGGATATCAAGGCGGTCCTTTCTGTCTCGCATCGCACCTGCATAAGCTATCAGACCATCTAAAGAAGAGCGCTTTGCATCTTCAATGGCTGATTCAATTTCGGAAGAGAGTTCTTCTCTTCTTTTTTCGGGGAAAAGTGGAGGCACAAATGAAGTGACGAATTTTTCAACCCCATTTTTTTTCAAAAAAACTATCGTGCGGTCACGCATTCCCTTTTTTTCTTCATCATCTGGAAACGCAGTAGAGTGAAACAAGCCGATAGCCTTGATCCGGTTTCCCATCAATTCAAGTAAAGCCAAAGCCACATAGCCACCCAAAGAGTGACCAATGACAAACGGGTCAGCGATGTGATTTTCCTCCATCCATTCTTCCAACTGCACCGCCACTTCCTCCAAGGTGATCCGATCTCCAGAAATCGGTGAATCACCAAAACCGGGAAGATCAGGGCAAATCACCCGAAAACGTTCAGAAAGCTTCTCTGCAAAGTAATGCCACATGTGTCCGCTTTCGCAAAAGCCATGAAGAAGCACCACAGGCTGACCAACGCCTTTTTCAAAAAAATAAATCATAAGATAAATTGATTTTAAGAAACGTGAACGTGCTCAGCCATACTTCTGACGGTGGCAGCAATTCCTTCAGGATCAAAACCACACTCACGATGAAGCTCGATCTGCTCTCCATGCTCGATGATGTCGTCAGGAATTCCGAGGCGCTTCACTTGGGCCTGATAGCCATGGTCCATCATCCACTCGAGTACTGCAGAGCCGAATCCTCCCATCAGGCATCCATCTTCAACAGTGACCACTTTCTTGAATTTGGAAAACACCTCATGCAACAAGTCACCATCGAGTGGCTTCACAAAGCGCATGTCATAGTGTGCAGGATTTAATCCCTCTTTGACAAGAGATGTGCATGCCTCCACCGCATAATTTCCCATGTGTCCGAGAGTTAGGATGGCTACATCCTGACCTTCACGAATGATGCGGCCCTGTCCTACAGGGATTTCTCTGAGAGGAGTCTTCCACTCAGGCATGACACCATTTCCTCTTGGGTAGCGTATCGAAAACGGTCCACCGTAGAGAGACCCTGTGTACATCATATTTCGAAGCTCTTCCTCATTCATTGGTGAAGAGACTACCAAATTTGGAACGCAGCGGAAGTACGCAATGTCATAAGCCCCATGGTGAGTAGGTCCATCTGCACCGGCAAAACCTGCACGGTCTAGACAAAATACAACAGGAAGATTTTGCAGGCATACGTCATGAATGACCTGATCATAGGCCCGCTGCATGAAAGAGGAGTAGATATTACAGAAAGGAACCAATCCCTGAGTTGCCATACCCGCGGAGAATGTCACCGCATGCTGCTCGGCAATTCCCACGTCGAAGGCACGATCAGGCATTGCCTTCATCATGATGTTCATGGATGACCCTGAAGGCATTGCGGGTGTGACGCCCATAATCCTTGGATCTTTTTCTGCTATTTCTACCAAGGTGTGACCAAAGACATCCTGATATTTAGGAGCTTGAGGAGTGGTAGGCACTTTTTTGAATATCTCTCCGGTAACTTTATCAAAAGTACCGGGAGCATGCCAAGTGGTTTTGTTTCCGCTTTCGGCAGGGCCATAACCTTTTCCTTTCACCGTAACACAATGAAGGATCTTTGGTCCCGGGATATCTCTCATGTCCTTGAGGATTTCGACCAAATGATCCACATCGTGGCCATCCACAGGACCGAAGTATCTCAGATTAAGTGATTCAAAAAGGTTGCTTTGCTTGAGAACTGCCGACTTGATCGCACCCTCAACTTTAGAGATGATATCCTGAGCACTAGTTCCAAATTTGCTCAGCTTTCCCAAAATATTCCAAACCTCATCTTTTACCTTGTTGTAGGTATGTGAAGTCGTAATGTCAGTTAAGTAGTCCTTCAATGCTCCCACATTTGGGTCGATGGACATACAGTTATCATTCAAAATGATGAGCAAATTGGTGCCGCTCACGCCTGCATGATTCATGGCTTCAAATGCCATCCCGCCGGTCATAGACCCATCGCCGATTACGGCAACATGCTGGATATCGGAACCCTTGTACTTGGAAGCCATCGCCATACCCAAAGCTGCGGAAATCGACGTACTGGAATGTCCTACACCAAAGGTATCGTACTCGCTTTCTTTTCTTTTCGGAAAACCTGACAGCCCACCATAAACGCGATTGGTATGAAATTTCTCTCTTCTACCAGTCAAAATTTTATGCCCATAGGCTTGATGGCCCACGTCCCATACCAATTGATCTTCGGGCGTATTGAGCACATAATGCAATGCTACGGTGAGTTCGACCACACCCAAACTTGCCCCGAAATGTCCACCATAGACAGATACATTATCTACGATAAAATGGCGCAACTCCTCACAGATTTGCACCAGCTTATCCTTGGGAAATTTCTTTAAATCTTCAGGAGTCTGTATATGGGCTAGTAATGGACCAGGTGTGATCTGCATCTTCAGTGTGGTTGGTGTCAAAGAAGGATAACTTCAAGTTGGAAAGTTTGTTTGCATAGCAAGCCAAATGCCCGAAATGCGACAAGCTTCCAATATTTGCTTCTCCTCCAATTAATTTATCTTAATTGAATATCTTTGGCTACGAGGTGGCAAAATTAACCCATTAAATTAAATATCCGGTGAGTTTCGAGATCAAATTACCCTTGTTCGAAGGACCATTCGACCTGATGCTCTTCTTTATTGAGCGGGATGAACTGGATATTTATGATATTCCGATCTCTAAGATTACCAATGACTTCCTAGATTATGTCCACCATCTGGAAAAAATGGAAATCGAGGTTGCGAGTGAGTTTATCCTCTTTGCGGCTACGCTGATGAAGATCAAATCACGGATGCTACTTCCTCGACCTGAAATCAACGAACACGGAGAGGAAGTCGATCCAAGGGAAGAACTGGTCAGAAATCTCTTGGAATACAAAAAGTATAAATCAGTAGTCGAGGAGCTCGCTCAGCTGGAATCCGACAGAATGTCCAAAGAAAAACGCGGGAATCTGGCCAAGGAACTCGAAGAGCTTAGCAAACTGGAAGATGTGGAGGCGGAGTTACAGCATGTGGATTTGTATAAGCTGCTGAAAGTATTCCAGAAATGCATGTCTCGCATGGCCTCCAGAGTAAACGAAACCAAACATACTGTCATTCAGTATCCCTATACCATTGAACAGCAAAAGGATTTTGTACTTGAAAAAATCAGTTTCAAACAACAAGTCCCTTTTACTGAGTTTATCTCCTACAACCCTGACAAAATCTTTGTGATCTATACTTTCTTGGCCATCCTAGAACTCCTCCAACTTTCCGAAGTCACCATCATTATTGGAGAGGGATATAATAATTTTTGGGTGGAAAAAATCGAGCCTGTAGCGGTCTGAGTATGAAATTGGACAACAAAAAGATCCTTCAAACCCTCAACCCAAACAAAATCTGGGTTCCGGTCTTCATCGGTTTGGCTATCGTATTTGCCATGTTTTACATGGATCCCAACTTGACGTCGGCCAACCTGAAGGTTGTCGTGGATGCCTCTCCGCTTTTTATATTTTTGGCGATCCTGGTGATTTTCTTTAGAGATTTTGGCTATGTGTACCGGATCCGGGAGATAACTGACAGGCAACTGACCTGGTCCCGATCCATCTATGTGATCATTTTGTGGGAATTTGCTTCAGCAGTAACCCCCTCCGTAGTCGGAGGCACAGCTGTGGCCATGTTTATTCTCAATAAAGAGGGAATAAAAATGGGAAAGGCGATTGCCTACGTGATGGTGACTGCTATCCTGGACAACTTATTTTTTGTCATCGGAGCACCTATAATCCTCTACTTAGCCCAGGGTTATATTTTCCCAGATAGTAAACTTCTCGAATCCCAGTTGGGCAATAGTCTTCAGGCCATTTTTTGGATCAGTTACTCTCTTTATGCCTCCTATAGCTTGGTCATGGCAGCTGCCTTGTTTTACAGGCCAAGAGTGTTTAAGTGGATCTTGATCAAAATTTTCTCCATCAAGTTCCTTAGAAAATGGAAGCATGATGCGCAGGAATATGGCAATCAGATCATCGAGGCCTCCAAGCAACTTTCCGGCAAAAATTACCGCTATTGGTTGCCAATTATTGGAGCGACTATATTTGTTTGGTCTTCCCGCTATTTGATGCTCAATGCGCTGATTTGGGCATTTGTACCTATGGATATGTTTGACCACGTCATCGTGTTTGCCAGACAGGTGATCATGTGGATCGTCATGATGATTTCCCCAACTCCTGGCAGCAGCGGTACAGCAGAGTTTTTCTATGGACAGTTTTTTGCTGAGTTTTTAGGAAAATACACCTTCGTAACGAGCATCGTGTGGAGACTGCTTTCCTATTATCCTTACTTGATTCTTGGAGCGATTTTCCTTCCAAGATGGATTCGTCAGGTTTTTTTCAAAAAGAAACTCACTGAAGACTAAATGCTTACCTCGCTTTCCATTGCTCAACTCGAAGAAATCACCGGCGGAAAAGCCCATGGAAGCCGAAGAGATCAGCTGATTTCTCAGATCAGTATTGATTCGAGACAAATATTGCATGCCGAGCAAACCCTCTTTGTGGCACTTAGAGGAGCAAAAGCTGATGGGGCTCAGTTCATACCCCAGCTGATTGAAGAAGGTATTCGGGTATTTTTGGTGCATGAAGACTGGAGAGTAGATGAAAAAATGATGGCACTCGCCACCTTCATCGCCACCAACGATACTCGGTTAGCATTGCAGCAAATCGCAGCTTTTCAAAGATCGATTTTCACCAAACCAATCGTTGGAATCACCGGTAGCAATGGCAAGACCATCATCAAAGAATGGCTAGGCCAAGTGCTCAGTCAACGGTTTGCCGTGGCTAAAAGCCCCAAAAGCTACAATTCCCAAGTTGGGGTTCCTTTGTCTATTTTCGGTATTCAACCTTATCATCAGGTAGCCATTTTAGAAGCCGGTGTTTCCAAGTCTGGCGACATGGATACCTTAGCGAAAATGATCCAGCCTGATCTGGGCATTTTTACCAATATCGGGACAGCTCATGAGGAAGGATTCTCAGGAATAGGGGAGAAAATCAAGGAAAAACTTAAGCTTTTTGAAAAGGCAAAGCTCCTGATCTACTGCAAAGATCAAGAGCTGTTAGCCCGAGAAATCGAATCTCGGATTTCTTCGGATAAGCTGGTCTCTTGGTCCAAAAAATCAGGAGCGGACTTCAGTGTATCTTGGAAAACGCTGGAAGAAAAAGCCCGGATCGTCTTGATGAAAAGCGATCTGAATACCATGACGTTTCAGGTTCCATTTATGGATCAGGCATCCTTGGAAAACGCCACCCATGTGATCATTGCAGCCATGACTTTGGGAGAAGATATTCCTGCGATCCAAGAGGGTCTAGACCACCTCAAGCCGGTGGACATGCGCCTGACTCTAAAACCCGGCATCAACGATTCGCTGATCATCGACGACACCTACAATAATGATCTGGCGGGACTGAAAGTTGCACTCGAATTTCTCAGTCAGCAGCGGCCTAAGAGGTCCAAAATCCTGATTATTTCCGATCTTCTTCAGCAGGGCCTTCCAGAAAAAATCTACTCCGAAGTAGGGGAATTGATCCAGTCTTATGGTCTGGATCAGATCATTGGAGTGGGTACGGAGGTCAAGCGTTTGGAAAATCTTTTCCCCGAAAAAGCAAAAACCTACCCCTCCACGGAGCAGCTTTTGCAACAACTGGATCCCGAAAACTTCCAAAACGACCTTTTGCTGATCACTGGGGCACGTTCATTTGCTTTTGAAAAGGTGGTGAATCGTCTTCAGCAGCGAATCCACGGTACTACCTTGGAGATCAATCTGAATGCACTGACCCATAATTTCAACTTCTTCAAAAGGCAAATCAAGCCCGGCACCAAAATGATGGTAATGGTGAAAGCTTTTGCCTATGGTGGGGGTGCGGCAGAAATCGCCAACCATATCCAAACCATGGGAGCGGATTACCTAGCAGTCGCGTTTTCAGATGAAGGAGTGGCGCTGAGAAAACAGGGCATTCGACTTCCGATCATGGTTCTGAATCCTGTGGAAGAGTCCTTTGACTTACTTCGGGAATATGAGCTAGAGCCGGTGGTCTTCAGTCCTGAGTTTTTCAAAAAACTAGGCCAATATGCCCGGCACCATGAAATTAGGCTTTCGATCCACCTCGATCTGGACACGGGAATGCATCGCTTGGGCTTTGAGCAAAAGCACTTGGCAGAGCTTAAAAACCTGATTTCTGAATTTCCTGAGTTAAACATCGCCAGCTTATACACCCATCTAGTAGGTGCAGATGAGGAAGTTCATCATGATTTTTCGATTCAGCAGTTGGAGCAATTTATGTCCATGAAGTCAGAGATAGAAGCTGTTTTGGATTACAAACCCCTCATCCATGCCCTTAATTCCGCCGGTATTATACGCTATCCCGATTACCAAATGGACATGGTGCGTTTGGGTATTGGGCTTTATGGCGTGGAGGTAACAGGAAAACACGACGCTTCACTCAAGCCAGTCAGCACGCTGAAAACCACGATTTCGCAAGTCAAAGAATTACCGGCTGGATCGACTGTGGGCTATTCCAGAAAGGGAATCCTGCCTTCCGAAGGGAAAATCGCCACTCTGGCTATTGGATACGCAGATGGATATGACCGGAGATTTTCTCAAGGAAAAGGCTACGTCCTCATCGAAGGGAAAAAGGCGCCTGTGATCGGGAATGTCTGTATGGACATGGTCATGATCGATGTCTCAGATTTCCCGGATATAAAAGCAGGAGATGAAGCGATCATCTACGGGGAGCAAATTTCACTGAAAGAACTTGCCGACCGGATTGGAACCATCCCCTATGAGCTTTTGACCAATATCAGCACCAGAGTCAAGCGAGTCTATTACCTAGATTAAAGGCGAAATTTCTTAACTTCCTTCATGAAGTTGAGTAAAAAATACCTTGCCCATATCGTCTTTGAGTCCAACGATCCTGCATCAAAAACATTTGATATAGCCTTGTTGGGGATCATTTTTGGCTCAATTACAGTAGCAGTCCTAGACTCAGTTCAGGAGCTTCATCGAGAGTACGGCCGCCTTTTTTACGCGCTCGAACTCTCTTTCACCTTTTTATTTACGGTAGAATACGCGCTTAGAGTCTGGTTGACCAGCAAAACGCTAAAATACGTCACCAGCTTTTATGGCATCATTGACTTATTGGCCATTTTACCCGTTTACCTGAGCTTTTTCATCGCCAATACGCAACTCCTCTCCGTGATCCGTGCATTGAGATTGCTCAGAGTAATCCGAATTCTAAAATTGGGAAGATATCTCGCTGAGGCTGATTTCTTGAGAGAATCGCTGAAAGCCAGTGCTACAAAGATTCAGATTTTCCTATTCACAGTTTTGACCATTGTCTTGGTCATGGGTACCCTGATGTTTGTGATTGAGGGACCCGAGCATGGGTTTACCAGCATTCCTGTCAGTATGTACTGGGCAATCGTAACGCTGACCACTGTGGGATTTGGAGATATCACACCTTCTACACCCTTAGGACAACTGATGGCCTCGCTCATCATGCTTCTTGGCTATGCGATAATAGCCGTTCCAACAGGGATAGTAAGCTCGGAAATGGCGCGCAGGAGGAAGCCAGAGCATTTTGAAACGCTTAAATCCTGCACATTCTGCGGATTTGAACGGATAGAAGAAGGAGATTCGTTTTGCAGAAAGTGCGGAAATGAAGTGAGTTAAGGCAGCATCTTTTTCCAACCCACCTGCTGTGCCGAATAAATACTTCCCCGCCCACTAAATACAAAAGCAATCAAACAGGCCAATCCGAGATAAATCCCAGCCTCATACCCAAAGAGCTCCATGCCCATCACCGTACAGGCCATTGGGGTATTGGTCGCTCCTGAAAAAACTCCCACAAAACCACATCCTGCCAACAAAGCCAAAGGCAATGGAATCCAACCCGAAAGCGCATTACCCAAAGTAGCTCCAGTAAAAAAAAGCGGGGTTACTTCTCCACCTTTAAATCCCGAGCCTAAGGTAAGTCCAGTCAAGCCTGTTTTGGCAAGGAAATCATACCAAGGCAGAGGCGACTCAAAGGCCTCCACTATTCTAGGCACTCCAAGTCCGATGTAGGTGTAAGCATCATTAAAGTAGACGATCAAAACCACTAAAGCTCCTCCAATTACTGGTCGAAGCGGGGGATAGGAGATATTTTTTTTAAATACCTCTCCAACCAAATGACTTGTCTCAGCAAAAAGTCGAGCCGACAAGCCAAAAGCTATGCCCGCAGGAATAACCCAAAGCAAATTGCTCAAGGTATGTGGAGCGATCTCAGGAATCGAATAGTGCGTGTGTCCAATTCCCCAGCCCCATTCGCATACCCAATGGGCCACAAATGCTGTCCAAAAAGCTGGAAAAACAGACTTAGGACGAAATTTCCGGTTAAGCATCCACTCTAGCGAGAAAATGGCTCCGGCCAGTGGAGTACCAAAAACAGAGGCAAATCCGCCTGCCACCCCGCAAATCAGAATAATTCTTCTACTCTCTGCATCTAACTTAAACCACTTGGTCAATTGATCCGCAAGCGAGCCACCCATTTGCACTGCAGTACCTTCTCGTCCGGCAGAACCTCCAAAAAGGTGCGTGAAAATAGTCCCCAAAAGAACCAAAGGAGTCATTCGGAGTGGAATAGGATGTTGGCTTTGGTACAGTTCTTCCAAAAGCAAATTATTGCCTTTGACTGAATTGGCCCCATAATGGTGATAGATGTAGCCGATCCCAAACCCAACGGCTGGCAAAAGTGCCAAAAGCCAAAGGTGGGTATCACGAAAATGAGTAGCTGCGGAGAGTAAAGCCAAAAACAAGGCTGAGGCGGTGCCAGACAAAATGCCCACCAAAGTGCCTAAACCAAGCCAATTTAAAAGATATCTTACCACAGGTTGTGAAGTCAACGCCTCTCAAGATGGCATAAAGAACTGAGCGTGTCCAATAAATTGAAATAAAAATCTGAATATTGACCCAATTCAAGTGAACGGACGCTTGTCGCAAAAGCGAACAGGTCAACCAAATCCGTGATTTTGGGTTTAGTAAAAAAACAAAGTATGCAACACATTCTTATCACAGGAGGCTCAGGACTAGTAGGCCAGCAAATCACCCAATTGCTGGAAAAGAAAGGCTATGAAGTAGCCTGGCTGAGCCGAAGTGCTCAAGGAAAAAAGTCATTCCTATGGAATGTTGAAAAAGGAGAAATCGACCCTAAAGCCATTGAATGGGCAGACGCAATCATTCATTTAGCAGGTACAGGTGTAGCTGAAAAGCGATGGACTCCTGAACGGAAAAAACTCATTTTGGAATCTAGAACTCATAGTACCCAATTGCTATTTTCCGCAATAGAAAAATCTGAAAAGAAGCCTAGCACCTTTATCTCTGCTTCAGCGGTAGGTTTTTATGGGTTTAATACTGGTACTGCCTTGGTGGATGAAGCCAGCAGACCAGGAACCGATTTTCTAGCCGAGGTAGTCGTGGATTGGGAAAATGAAGTGAAAAAAATCGAGACCCTCCAACTCCGAACTGTTCTTCTGCGAATCGGGATAGTGCTCGATTCGGAAGGCGGAGCTTTGGGCGAAATGCTCAAGCCGCCCGTGGCAGCTCCTTTGGGATCCGGTGATCAGTGGATGAGCTGGATTCACATCGAGGACTTGGCACGGATGTTTGTATTTGCGTTGGAAAAGACGACTCTTCAAGGGGTCTTCAACGCGGTAAGCCCCAATCCTGCAACCAATCAACAACTCACAAAAGAAGCGGCTTCGGCAAAAGGGAAGCCGTATGTTGGAATTGGCGTACCCGGATTTGCCTTGAAGCTCGTTTTGGGAGAGATGGCAGCGATGGTATTAGGGGGAAATAGAGTGTCTTGTCAAAAAATCCAGAAAGCAGGATTTGAGTTTGAGTTTCCAGAGTTGAAGGCTGCGCTGAAGGATATATTTTCCGGAAAATCTTAAATTCTCTTATTCCTACCCATCACAAACCATAAAATCGTTGCCAAAAAAGGCACTAACAAGACGATCAAAATCCAGATGAGCTTGTCCGTTTGATTGGCAAATCGGCTCCTGACCACATCATAAATGGTGTAGGCATAGACCAACAAGCCGAGTAACTTCCACATCAGTAGCCTACTTTGGTGTTTCTACCCAAAACCAAGTAAACCAAAGGCCCAATTAAGTGGGCAAACAGTAGAATCACAATCCAAATTAGCTTCATGTTCTGATCCTTAAAGTTGGACCGAATCACGTCTATCACACAATACACCCAAAGGAGAAAATAGATCAGGGAAAAAAGCAGCATGATGACCAGAAAACCGCCTCCGATGTTTTGGATAAAAGTAGGAGTCATTTTTTAGGGAGTTTATCAGTTGAAAATCGATCGAAATCAGGCTGGAAGCTACGTTTTACTTTTCCTTTTTTACTCAATCCCAAGTACATAAGCGGCCCAAGAAAAGGCACAAAAACAATCAGAATGACCCATATCAACTTTTGATTGGAATCTACAAACTCACTTTT
>CALRRX020000038.1:0-11227 GCA_943370675.1 Reyranella massiliensis 521
TGAGATCTATGCCGATAAATCTGATGCGCACTTCAAGACCAACCCTCAAGCCTACGAAATCAGAAAAGTAGCAGTCGATGCCAAATCCGTGTTGAAGCAGTTTACTGCACCGGGCGGAGGCTATGCGATCCGAATCCGGGAGGCAAGCAAAGAGGAACTCAAAGGGATAAAGAAATTGAAATAATAGTAAAAAGGCGGCAGCGATGTCGCCTTTTTCATTTTTGATAATTCTGAATAGAAAATTGATTGTTTATGAGGAAAGAGTAATTTCTACTGTAGCTGAATTATTTTTTGATCTGGAAAGCTAAGTCTGTTGCTGCTTCAGACGGCTTAATCATTTGGACAAGAAACCTTCATTTTTTTATAACACTGAGGGAGAAAATGAGCCTCTTATAAAATGATTACTTCACATTCATTTGATTTTGGGGTAGTCAAGACCAAAAGCTAGAGGGGTACTTTTGTGTATGGGTTTTGGAGGAAGATGAGGGTGGTTCATACCAAAATGCAGGAACGTTGGCTGATTCGCTTGGATGTTTCAACTGGCTCTTTTTTTCATAAATAGTTAAGCGAAAAATACGCAAGACACTATTCAGAATCAGTGGTCACTAGCAGGGTAGAGAAGAAAAATGAATGAATTGTAACTATTCAGGAGCTGCCTTTCGGTGTTTTTCTGCTCAGGACCTGATGCCAAACAATATTTTGTATAATAAATTAACTAGTATATTTAACTTTAACTTTATTTAAAAATTTTAATAAAACCTTTTGCGTATGGGAAATTTTTCAAAAATTAAAATCCTGAAATTTTGTCTTAGGATCAGGATTTTTTTACTCACACTAGGGCTACTTACCCTTGGTAGCCATCTTGGGTACACATCAACCACTTTTGATCTGATGGATCAAGCAAGTAATGTAGTGACCGGAACAGTCAAAGACGCTTCAGGCGAATCGATGCCTGGAGTAAGTATTCTCGAAAAAGGCACTTCAAACGGTGCGGTCACAGATGCGGATGGTAAGTTCTCCATCTCCGTAAGATCAGCGGAATCCGTGTTGGTATTTAGCTTTATCGGGTACACTTCACAGGAAGTAAAAGTCGGTACTCAAAGTGTCCTGGACTTGACATTAAAAGAAGATTTACAAAATCTCTCGGAAGTGATTGTAATCGGATATGGTACTCAGGAGAAAAAAGACGTGACAGGCTCGATGGCCACTGTCAAAAGTGAGGACTTCAACCGTGGGGTGGTCAATTCTCCACAAGATCTTATTCAAGGTAAAGTAGCAGGTGTCAATGTGGTTGCACAAAGTGGTGAACCTGGTTCTCCTCAAAATATTACCGTACGTGGTCCGGGCGGTATTCGTACCGGAAACTCTCCACTTTTTGTGATTGATGGTGTGGTCATTGACAACTCCAACACTGGTGGAGGTTATAATCCACTGAACTTTATCAACCCACAAGACATCGAATCCATCGACGTACTCAAAGATGCTTCTGCCACCGCGATTTATGGAGCAAGAGGAGCCAATGGGGTAATCATCGTGACTACCAAAAAAGGTAAAGAGGGTGTCTCTACCCTGAATTATACCTATGGATTGGGTGTCGGACAGCTTGCCAAGCAATTGGACGTGTTTAGCGCCGATGAATACCGAAGACGCGTTCCTGAAGTAGGAGGGATTTTGGTGGATTCCTTGGCCAATACCAACTGGCAGGAAGAAATCACTCGTACTGCCATCACCCACAATCATAATTTATCAATGAATGGGGGTAGCAACAAGCTCGTTTATTATGCTTCCTTGGGTCTACAAGATCAGGAAGGTATCCTGAGAAACAGTGACATGAAGCGCTACACAGGCAGAATGAATGTCACCCAGAAATTTTTGGAAGGTGATATCTTGACCGTAGATCTTAACTTGAATGCTTCCCAGACGATTAATAATCGTCCCCCTGTAGGCAGCATGATCGGTCAGGCGATTTCTGCTAACCCAACTTTTCCTGCTTACGGTAAAGATGGATTGCCATTTAGAGATCCTACAGGTACCAATCCTTTGAGAACATTGGAGATTTTTGAAGACCTGACCACCATCAATCGTGTCATCGGTAACATCACTGCCTCTTTGGCGATCAGTAAGTCATTCAATTGGAGAACGACCATCGGTATCGATAATGCCAATGCTACCCGCGATATCCAAAACTTCCCAAGCCAGTTACCTCAGCAGATCGGTCGCTTGGAGACGGTCAATAATTATAACAAAAACTTCCTGGTAGAAAACTACCTCACCTATACCTATGAAAGCACTCGTCATAGCTTGACGGCTTTGGCAGGCTTTTCGTACCAGGAGATCTTTGTACAGGGCCGATCTACGAGTATCAACCAATTTCCAATCTCTGAGGTTGATCCACGATTTAATCCAGGCTTAGGCCAAGAATTGAATTTGGCTAACAACAGACCATCCGGTTTTGCAGCCATCAATGAGCTTCAGTCCTATTTTGGTCGTGTAAACTACCAGTTGGATGGCAAATACTTGGCTACAGCTACTGTTCGTGCCGATGGTTCTTCTAAGTTTGGTGCAAACAACAAATATGGTGTATTCCCTTCCTTCTCTCTGGGTTGGAGAATCTCTGAGGAGCAGTTCATGAAATCATTAGGTGCTGTCTCCGAATTGAAGCTTCGTGCAGGTTGGGGACAGACGGGTAACCAAGAGATTCCTTCCAAGATTACCCAGGCCTTGTTTACCGCTCAGGTGAGTGCAGGCACTTCCTATCCATTGGATGCCTCAAGCAGCTTCCCGGCGGGTATCACATTTAGCCGATTGGCTAATCCAGACTTGCAGTGGGAAGTGTCCACCCAGTTTAATGGGGGTTTGGATTTTGGATTGTTTGACAACTCTATCGCAGGTTCAATTGACTATTTCAGAAAAGTCTCCAACAACATCCTTTTGGAAGTTATACCTGCTGATCCGGTACAGCCTGCGAGCACTACTTGGATCAATGTGGAAGACATGAACATCATCAACCAAGGTGTGGAGATTAACCTGAATTACAGAAAGAGACTTTCTAATTCCTTGTACTACAGCATCGGTGGTAACATGACCTTCATCGACAATGTGGTAAAAAACTCTCCATACTCTGTCATTCCATCAGGAAGTGCCACGGGTGCAGGTTTGTCTTCTGCCACCATTAACGGCTACATCAACAATCAACCGATTGGATCCTTCTACCTGTTGGAGCACATCGGGTTTGATGAGAAAGGCCTCAATAAATTCCGTGACACTAATGGAGACGGAATTGTCAATGACAAGGATAGAATCGTAGCAGGTACGGCTTTGCCAAATTTCCAGTACAATATCAACGGTAACTTTTCTTACAAGCGATTTGACCTAGCCTTCAATTTCATGGGAGTGTCGGGCAACAAAGTCTATGACAATACCTCTAATGCTTCGTTCTTCAAATTGAGATTAGCCAGAGGATTAAACACCACGCCTGAATCTATCGCTGCTACCGAAGAATCAGTTAACAACCCTGCGCCGGTTTCTACCCGATTCCTCAAGGATGGCAACTACTTCAGACTAAATAACCTCTCGCTTAGCTACACGGTCAATACCCAATCCTTGGGATTTTCCAAGTGGGTAAAAGATTTGAGATTCAGTCTTACCGGTCAAAATCTCTTTGTCATCACTCCTTACGACGGGTATGATCCAGAGGTCAATACCGACCGAACCATCAACGGGGTGTCTTCTTACGGGATTGATTACTTGAGCTATCCAAGAGCAAGAACCATCACCTTTGGACTCAATATTGTTTTATAATTCAATTGATACTAATCAAGAATATGAAAAAGATACTATTCTCTTTGGGTATTTCAGGACTGCTTTTGACAGTTAGTTGTACCGATCTAAGCGAACAAATATTAGACGAAACCTCTGCAACAGGACTTTCCAAAAGTCAAGTGGTTTCCGGCAACGTAGCCGCAGCCTATGCAGTTTTCCCTGATTTATTTAACCATGTTAATTATTTCAACCTGCAGGAAATCTCCACAGATGAGGCGATTCTTCCTTTTAGAGGAGGTACGGATTGGGGAGATAACGGGATTTTCGTGGGAATGCATACTCATAACTTCATCACAACAGATCCTAGAATCAGAGATACCTGGAACTTGATCATGAGAGGTATTTCCCGATGTGTGTCTGCAATTGATGCGATTCCTGCTACCGAAGAACCAAACACAGAAGCTTTTGTAGCCGAAATGAGAGCCTTGAAAGCGTATTACTCCATGCTAAGTCTTGACTTGTTTGGGTTGGTATTCGTCAAGGAAAACCCTAATGATTTCTCTAAGATCATCCGTGGGGAAGAAGCATTCAAATACATCGAGTCTGAATTCCTGTATGCTGAGGCGCTTGTTCCTTCGACATTGAGCAAAGGAAGACTCTCTAAGGAAGCTATTCAGGGGCTTTTGGCAAGGTTGTATCTAAATGCTGCCGTGTACAAAGATCGTTATGCTACTCCTTTCAGATTTGATGCTGCGGACATGAACAAGGTCATTGAATACACCAACAAGGTGATCAATTCAGGCAAGTATCAGCTTTCTGCGGATTACTTCAAGATGTTTGACGATGACAACAACACCAATCCTGAATTGATCTTTGTCTATGACCAGCGTGCCGAGCTCAATGGTCACAACCGATTGGCTTATTTCTCGCTTTCTGGTGATCAGTTTCCTTTGCCTAACTTCCCAAATGCAAATGGTACAGACGGCCCTGGTATGACTCCTGAGTTTTATGATACCTGGACCCAGGCTTATGGAAACGTAGACCCGGCAAAAGCTGACCCAAGATTCTTCCAAGAAAATTTCATCATCCCTGCTGACTCTTGTATCGCTCCAAGTGCCTTCAAAATGAACCGTGGTATCCTCAGAGGTCAGCAGTATGGCCTCATTCGTGATCCAAATGGATTCAGAAGATGTGCAGATGGTACTAACTTGAGAATCGGAAAATTGGTGAGCAGAACCCGTAACAGACCGGATTTGGCAGTGAACTTTACCAAACAAATTGACTACACCACTGTGGGTAGCTTGTATAGTACAGGATACCGAGTGCTCAAGTATGAATTTGGTAAGAAGTCCTCCTCGGGAAGAAACCTAGGTGATGCAGACATTGTATTGCTTAGACTTGCTGATATTTATTTGATGCGTGCAGAAGCCAAGCTTAGAGGAACCAATGACCGTGCTGGCGCACTTCAGGATCTCAACATTGTAAGGGCGGCACGTACCTCCAGATTTACTGCTCCGGCACTAAATGATATCAGCTTAGATGTGCTTTACAGAGAGCGAGGATTTGAGTTCTACTGGGAAATGCTCAGAAGAACAGATATGATCCGCTTTGGAAAATACGAGGATAAATGGACCGAAAAGACCGATAGCAACCCGCAGAAACGAATTTTTCCGATTCCTCAGACAGCACTCGATGGTGCATCTAATTTACCGGGTTACTTGGTTCAAAATCCGGGTTATTAATCTTTGGGTTTTCTAAAAATAAAAACCGATCGGCTTAAAGCTGATCGGTTTTTTTGTTTTCAGGAGATATTACTTAGCAAAAATCCAAGGATCACTGATTCGCTTTTCGAATACTCATCTGATCAAGATCAATCACAAAATCATCAGAAGGCGCTCCATTTACCAGTTTGGAGAATATTTCTAAAAATTGGGTGAATTGACTCTGAAGTGAAATGTCTCTTAGGGTTGAGTTTCTCCTTTTCTCAAACAAATGGCCATAAAAATCTTTCCTATTGGCCGGAATCAATGATTTTCCCAAGTCTCCACCATTTTTGAACAGATAGAAATCCTCCATCAAGGTACCTGGCCTCAAGCTGCTTTCTGGATTTGAAGCTATTCTGGTCAAAGTCGCATTTAGGTATTCAAAGCCCTTTTTTTCATCCAACTCAGACCAAGTTTGCACCTCCTCCAAGGTGATGCCATTGACCAGAGTGCCAAGAGTTGCAGGCCAGTCAGATCGAACAAAACGTCGGCGAATCAACTCCCTGAGATGGGTTCTGTTAAATTCCAAGAAGTCTTCGGTAGATAGGATCTCTTGATTCCAACGTCTCTCAGGGGCGTTTGTGGTCAGCCATTGGTATTCCAGTTGGTATAAGTCAAAAAACTCATCCATCCGGGCCACTTCCTCCAAAAGCTCCGTTTGCACATGGACTTGGCCTGGTGTCTTTTGTTCCAAAATTTTATAAGCAGGAGGGAAAGCCGCCAAGGAAGGAACTTGGATATTGATAAGCTTACTGCCCGCTGTGTCTTTGTAAACTCCCGTATTGTTTTGGTGCATGTGTCCTGCCACGTGGAGGCGAATGCCTGCCTTTAGGTATTGCTCGCTGACTGCTTGGTCAGGCACTCGGCTGAGTTGGAGTTTGTCTTTGCCAAATAGCTGCTTCATGGATTCCGAGGCTCCGTTGTGAAAGTCTACCAAAGGATAATGGCTGAAGGAAATCAGGGTTTTGTTTCTTTTTTCAGCTTCCAGCGCAATGGTTTTGATCCAGTCGAGTTGGTGAGCTTTGACTTTTGAGGCCAGGTTAAATCCCACCGAGGATCCGGACCAATCGTCCTTGTCTGCTCTGGTGGTGTTTTCTCCGGGAGAGTACACGTTGCCGTCTATGGCCAAAAGCCAAATTCCCTCGACCGGCTCCACCAAGTAGCTGGCATCGGGCACTTGCAGCGAGGTGCCGGGAAGGGTAAAGGTCCTTCTCGAGATCGGCGAGTTGGAATGGGCTTTTTCCCAAGAATATCCTTCGTAGTCAAAGTCCTCAAAAGGATGGGTCCAAAAAAGGTCTTGGGCTGAGGGCGAAAATCCAAATTCAGCCAGTTCTCCACAGATTTCATAATAGCCCCAAGCATTGATCTGATCTGAGATAGCGGCATTCAGATTTGGGAAAACTTCCTTACTTCCTGCCACGGGCTGATCTTCTCCATTTTTCCCCAGGAAGTCGGTTTTGCCTTCTGTGCTTCCAAATGGACTGACGGGATCGTGATTTCCGGTAGTGATGAAGAATCGCATCCCGTGAAGTTTGGCATATTCCTGAAGGATTTTCTTTAGCGCTAGGACATTCATCGGCTGTCCATCGTCTGTAAAGTCACCGGGCAAAACAATTACTTTGATCTCCTTTTGAGCCAAATCCTCCAGCGCCTGCAGCAGGGCGAAGTAATTTTCATTGAATAATCGGGTGGAATTCAGCTGACTGCCCATGGTGCGGATGGTGGCCAGTTTTCCGTTTTTTGGATTGATTACTCCATTGAATTCCTTGGAATTCAACTCTGCGTAAACATCCTGCAAATGAATGTCCGAGAGGAAAGCAATGGGCGTATTTTGCTGCGCAAAGGCAGGAAGCTCAGCCCAAGTGAGCTGTAATGCAGTGCCAAGGGCTACCGTAAAAATTTTTGAAGTCTTCAAATCTATTGGTTTTGGTTAATGGGATTGACTCGTTCAAATCGGTTACCCTCAAAAGATACCTGATAAGTAGACTCAAAAAAGCGGGAAGGAAGGTAATAATCCGTAGAAATGATTTGAGCCCCGGAGGCCTTTGCTTTTTCAAATTTGGTGTAATCCCCGCTTCGGGCCTCTTTGGTATCTGAGTCGGCACGCGTTCGGATGAGGTAGCCCTTTTTCACCAGATCCTGAATATAGGTCTCATTGCTGATAGGATCATTGATGATTCGGAAACCTGCCTCGGGATTCCCTTCTTTTAGATTGACAAACAGCGCTGCATTTTTGAGTTGGGGCTTTTGAGTGAGGTAGCGGCGGATTTTCTCTTCGCTTTCGTCTAGGACAAACAGAAACTTCCCTCTCACTTCATTCAAATTTGGCCAATTTCCCGCCAAAACAGCTGCCTCTAGTGAGCTATAGGTTCCTCGGACTAGGTCAGGAGTGATTAGTTTAGCCATGCCCAAATGGGTGCGTACCTCCAAGTCGATGCTGTCCAAAGCGGCAGCCGAAAAGGGCAGGGGAGAAATAGTGCCTGGTACGGGAGAGTCTTTTGCGTTGATCAAAATGAAGATCGGATGGTGGTCGGGATGCAAATTGCTCCAGTTTTTCAAGGCCATGAGGGCGTCTGCAAACAGCAAATGATGAGACTGGAAATCAATGTCCTGCACATGGAAGAGCTTTAGTCCGGGAGCACTAAGTTTTTTCTCCGGATCGTAGAAAAGGGGCTTTCCTGTAGAATTTTTAATGATTTCCAGCCCTTTTGGATTGGAATATCTGCCTCCCATCGGGTCATGAAATACGTCTAGCTCAAGATTTCTGAGGCCCATGTCCAGTTGTTTTTCCAAGGGCAGATGAGCGTACTCCAGGCTTTGAGCGGTGGCTGGACTGAGTGATTTTAAATAAGTCAAGATCTCCGGTGCCATGTCACTCTTGTAGCTGTTGTGACTGCCGATCACTTGGGTTTGGTTGAGTTTCTGTGCTTGAGCGGCAAGTTGGGTCAGAAAAAGGAGGAGGGAGATGAGGTAGGCTTGCTTGGATGTCATTTGGTCAAAGGTTAAATACTCCCTAAAGTTCAGGATTAAGAACTCTGTGATTCGGAATGCAACATCAACTTTTGGTTAACCTTTTGCCCCGTTGTCGCTGTAATTTATCCTTTTGTTAAATGTGAAGGAAGGAAAGTCGGACGTAAAGAAAACGGGGATTAATGCTGTATTTTCGGATATGAAAAAATCCGGTGTCTTTTTCCTCTTTCTGATTCTTTTATCCAGCCTTCAGTTGGTACAGGCTCAGCAAACCTTCCAACTTCACTCCCATAATGATTACTTGCAGACGGTTCCTTTTTGGGATGCCTTCAGTGCGGGTTGTGCGTCTATCGAGGTAGATGTGATCCTCCAAGATGGGAAATTGATGGCCGCACATGAAAAGGAATCCATCCTTTCAACAAGGACGATCAGCAGCCTGTATTTTGAGCCGATCAGACATGCGGTCAATTTGGGGATGATCAAGGAGTTTAACTTTCACCTGCTGGTGGATTTCAAGACGGAAGCTTACACAACCATGGATGCCTTGGTGCTGGCGGCTAAGCCTTTCGAAGATTTTTTGTATTCTAAAAGCAACCCCAAAGGCCTTAAGTTGATCATTTCCGGTAGCCGACCCAAGCCGGAAGACTATCGCAATTATCCCGAATGGGCATTTTTTGATTACCAAAGCCAGCAACTTACCGCAGATCTTCCTTGGGACAAAATCGGGATGGTCAGCCTGAGTTTTTCCAGATTTTCAGTGTGGAATGGCAAAGGAAGAATGGTCCAGGCTGAGCTTGAAAAGCTAAAGGCTTTCATAGACTTAGTACATTCTTTCGATCGGCCGGTCCGCTTTTGGGCTTCCCCCGACAGTAAATCTGCTTGGAAAGCGTTTCATGACCTCGGTGTCGATTACATCAATACCGATCAGCCCTACGAAGCTCAAAAGTACCTGAGTACCCTCTCTAAGAATAGCTACCGACTTCCCCAAGTACAGCAGGTATACCGGCCCACTTTTGAGCATGACGGACAGGAAATCCCGCTGAAACAAATCATCCTCATGATCGGCGACGGCAACGGATTAGCTCAGATTTCGGCAGGACTTTTCACCAATGGAAATCAGCTTTCGCTTACCCAATTAAAAAATATGGGCTTGGTGAAGACGCAGGCTGCAGATGATTTTACCACTGACTCCGCAGCAGGTGCGACTGCTTATGCTACAGGTAAGAAAGCGAACAATAGGGCTTTGGGAATAGACCCCTCGGGAGATACCTTGGTCAATTTGCCTAAAATCCTTCGGGAAAAGGGCTTCCGAAGCGGAATCATTACCACGGACGAATTGACCGGCGCCACACCTGCAGCCTTCTTTGCCCATCATGCTGAGCGGGATGATGCAGGGATTATCGCTTCGTTTCTTGCAAAAAGCTCTTTGGACCTTGCCATAGGTGGGGGTAAAAGACACTTTTTCCCCTACTTATCCGATCTCACACGGGCAGGGTTTGAGCAGGTCAATTCACTGGAAGCGATGGGGCAATCAGCCTCTACTAAGCTAGTTTACTTTTTGGGAGATGGGTCTCCTGCCTCCATCGAGTCGGGTCGTGGCCCGATCCTATCTAAGGCTTCCGTGCAAGCGGTTTCCTATTTGACTAAAGGGAATTCTCCGGTTTTTTTGATGGTCGAGGCTGCCAAAATTGACTCTGGAGGTCATGCCAATAGTTCATCCACCATCGTCACCGAACTACTGGATTTTGACCTAGCAGTAGGGGAAATGATCCGCTATGCTGATCAGCATCCCGGTACTTTGGTACTCATTACCGCTGACCACGAGACAGGTGGAGTATCAATCCCTCAAGGCAATCTGGAGCAAAACGAAGTCGAACTGGCCTATCACAGCGACGATCACACGGGGATTTTGGTTCCCATTTTTGCCTATGGTGCACACTCCGATGAGTTTAGAGGGGTGTATGAAAATACCGAGGTGTTTAAGAAATTGGTTTACCTCGTCACTCGTTATTTTCCTAACAAAAAATAAGAAGGGTTATTTCCGCCAAGCTACCGATTGAAAGACAATTTCCTGATAGTTATCCCGCTCGTAGAGGATGCCGAGGGAGGAGTCGCTGAGCTTGACCAGATCGGAATAAGCCGTCCAAGACTGTTTTTTGGGGTCATCGGTGCGGTCGATCAAGATGGATTTGGCCCAGGTCTTCCCTTCGTCAAAGCTGATTTTCACGGTCATATTATTTCGGGCGCTGACATCCGAGGCATTGGAATGCGCCAAAATGGTCTTTCCTTTTTCTACTCCGATATCCAAAATCGAGGCCTGACACACAGGGTCAGGAAGCTGCGGCTCAAAATAATGCTCATCCCAAGTTTCTCCCCCATCGGAGGAGTAGGCCAAAATGCGCTGACGGATGGTTCCCTCCTGATTTCTCACGCTCATGATCATCCGGTCGGCGCTGAGTGGTGCGGCGATGGATTCGTTGGAACCCGGAATATCGATTGATTCAGAAATCCCGAAGGTTTTACCATGGTCATCAGTGAAAAAGCCATGGGCCTGGTATTCCCTGAACTTGTCCTGTGGATTGCCCACCGAGTGATTGGCAGCCACGTAGATTCGGCCTTTGTTTTTACCCTCGGTAAACTGAAAGGCATGCCCTGGAGTGTTGGCATAATGTCTCCAGTCTGCCGAATTTTGATAAGCTGGGTTGAAATTGGGATTGTTAGGTTTATGGACT
>CALRRX020000039.1:0-11220 GCA_943370675.1 Reyranella massiliensis 521
TTAGCAAAGTGGTCAATCTTGATTTCAACTGTCTTCTATCAATGATGAAATCAAGGAATCCGTGTTCCAACACAAATTCCGCACTTTGAAAACCTTTAGGCAAATCCTTACCAATGGTCTCGCGGATTACCCTCGGTCCTGCAAATCCGATCAAAGATCCTGGCTCAGCAATATTAAAATCACCCAACATGGCGTAAGAAGCTGTCACACCTCCAGTAGTAGGATCTGTCAAAAGAGAGATATAAGGAATACCTGCTTGATCGAGTAGTGCTAGCTTGGCGGAAGTTTTCGCCATTTGCATCAGTGAAAAACCCGCCTCCATCATTCGTGCACCGCCAGATTTGGAGATCATCAAAAAAGGAACCTTGTGCTTCAGGGAATGATCGATGGCTCTCGCTATCTTCTCCCCCACTACCGAGCCCATGGATCCGCCGATAAAATTGAAATCCATGCAGGCGACTACCAAGTCGAGACCGTTCATTTTTCCATGAGCTGTCCTTACAGCATCATTCAACTCTGCCTTTTTGATGGTGGCTTCAATTCGGGAGGAATAAGGCTTGGTATCGACAAACTTCAATGGATCACCTGACGTCATTTCAGCATCCATTTCGGTGAACTTATTGTTGTCAAATAAGATCTCGAAGTATTCCTTAGAACCTATTTTGACGTGAAAATCATCATTAGGGGACACATAGGCGTTGCTTTTCAGCTCTCTCGTGTGGATGATACTACCTGAAGGAGTCTTAAACCAAAGTCCATCAGGTGCATCTTTTTTTTCCGCAGTGGAGGTTTTAATGCCTTTGTCAGTTCTTTTAAACCAAGCCATATCGATTAGTTAGGTTGTCTTTTGACAAGTCAAAGGACACAAATTTAGGCCGATTATCCATTAAATAAAACCTTACCCGCTATCTCTTACATTATTACTTATTAAATCTTACGTACAATTTGATTCCTAAACCAGGGTAGCTAGGAAGCAGACTCTTGAGTTAAAAAGATTTTAACAAATTGATTTTCAATTAAAAGAATCAATTTGGGGAATTGATCGAAGCTACCAAAGCCATCATTTCCTCGAGGGAGTAAATGCGCTCTTTGCTGGATTGAGAAAAATCCATTAGAGACGGTAAAGGAAGATCTCCATTTTTGCCAATACTTGGCCAATGAGGGGGAGGCGAGAGCCAATTTCCATGTTGATCTCTCATATGACTTCTATCTGAAACGAAGGAATTCAAATAATCGCTGGCATCCAACACTTTGAAACAAGGCAACAAATCAGCTTCAAAATTGACAGTTTCACCAAATGTCAGCAGCATGTATTCCGACCCTGAGATAGGCACGGTCAACGTAGTATCAAAATCATAAACTAAGGTGGATCCTGATTTTGAGGCTAATAAAATGACGTGGTAATTCCACCAGACAGTCTCATCATTGTTGGGAGATTTTTGAAACCAAAAAGGGCAATAACTACGACTATTAGATATGATAAGCACTTTTTTAGAAAAATCGTCTAAAGCCGGATTTTTGCACAAGTGCCAGATATTTTCCTCGCAAAAATTGGCGGAATACTTGAATTCTTTGATTTCCATTGGTCTCTACAAATGTAGGAGGCTTCCCTATCAAAAGGATTGGAATTCATTTATTTAGTTTTACAGTCAAATTTTAAATTCCATGAACAGGTGTACTTTTTATTGAAAAGATTACGAATTTCAATTTCTGATTTATTTCAGCACAACAATGCCCTGTAACCTATGAGTCTATCCCTCTTACTTCTGATTTCTGGAATTATCTTACTTCTTGCCTACAAGATTTATGGAAATTATGTCTACAAGAAATTTGGACTGGATGACTCCAGAAAAGCTCCTTCCCACTTATTGAGAGACGGGGTGGATTATGAACCGAGTAAGCCAATTGTAGTTTTAGGGCATCATTTTGCCTCAATCGCGGGAGCAGGTCCGATTGTGGGACCAATCATAGCCGTGACGTTTGGTTGGACTCCGGCGGTAATCTGGATTTTGGTGGGAGGTATTTTTTTCGGAGCAGTACACGATTTGGGTAGCATGGCAGCATCCTTGCGAACAGAGGGAAAATCCATCGGAGTGATCATTCGAAATCAAATTGGGGTTAAAGGGAAGCAGTTGTTTATCATTTTTAGCTTCTCCACCTTAATTCTGGTCATTGGTGTTTTCTCAGACATTATAGCCAAAACCTTTGTCGCGAATCCTGGTGTTGCCTCCGCCTCCATCTTGTTTATCTTCCTTGCGGTTGCCTTTGGATATGTCAATCGATGGGTGGGAAACAAAACCACCTCTTTTGTCATTCTGACTGTGGTCGGAGTTATTCTGATGTACTATTTTGTCTATTTGGGCACTCAGTTGCCATTCGCGCTGAGTTATGAGGCTTGGATTTTAGGATTACTTGGCTACGCATTTTTGGCTTCGGTGACCCCTGTATCTCTTTTACTTCAGCCCAGAGATTACCTTAATAGCTACTTACTTTATGGGATGATGATCGCAGCGGTAGCAGGCGTCGTGGTAGCGAATCCCCAAATAGAGATGAATACTCAAGTACAAGCCTCAAGCGAAAGTCTGGGTTATGTATTTCCCGTCCTATTCGTAACCATAGCCTGCGGAGCTATTTCAGGTTTTCATTCTTTGGTGGCTTCCGGTACGACTTCAAAGCAATTGGACAAAGAGAGCGATGCCAAGATTGTAGGTTTTGGAGGGATGCTAATTGAATCCTTTTTAGCGATAATTTCTGTCGGCGCAGTAGTTGTCTTATCTCGATCTGAATATATGGAACGACTTACTGCCGAGGGTCCTGTTGCTTTATTTTCTACAGGATTGGGAGGCATGATCGCTACTTTAGGGATTTCGGAGCCTTTTGCTATTGGTTTTGTAGCCTTGACTGTATCGGCTTTCGCCTTAACCACCTTAGACACCTGTACAAGACTTGCCAGATTTACGCTCCAAGAGTATTTCGAAGACATGCCTCAGCCCGCTGCCAAAGTTCTGGCTACGAACCGATACCTATCAACCACAGTGGTCGTGATTCTATCGATTCTGCTCCTCGCTTCTGGTGAATTTTCCACGCTTTGGCCGATTTTCGGATCAGCTAATCAACTTTTGGCAGCTTTGGCCCTGCTGACCATTGCAGTTTGGTTGATCAAAAAGAATATCCCTGCGACCTTCGTGACCATTCCGATGTTTTTCATGTTTACCGTGACCTTAGCTTCATTGGGTCTTGTGGCATGGAAAAACTATCAGGAAAAAGGATACGTGCTTGCTGTCATTGCAGGGCTGCTATTTGTTTTGGCGATTTCGCTTATTTTTCTGGCATTTAAAAGCTTGAAAAGTGAAGTCAAAGAGCCTGCAAAGGCCCTTTGACTTCACTTTTTTCAAAACTATTCCACCAAATCTTTTTTAGCTCTTGAGACGGAATAGCTTGCTACATTTTTGCCTTGCTCCAACCCTACTTCAGCATCAAAGCGGTAGTGGATGCCTCCATAAATCCTTGACATGGCTGCTTCTTCTGCCCATTTTCGAAATTGAGCCTGATCGGAAGGAAAAAAGTATGACAATACTTCTGCTGCTGCTCCCGAGAATGTGCTGTGTCCTGAGGTGTAAGCGGGAAAGTTGGGAGTACCCAAGATGGTCTTGAATCCGGGAATTGTTTGAATTGGCCTTGGGTAGTGGTAGTAATATTTTACATCCCAACAACTGATTCCAGCATCCATGATTGCCATATTCATATAGGCAAAGACCCTTGCAGTACGCACAGGACTCAGGCGATTCGCTACTGTTTTTTCTTTGGCAAGTCGGTTCCAATGTCCTGGAGGAGTGTAGGTATTCAGCCCATCATTCCAAAAATTAGCAATTCTTCGCTGCTCTGGAGTTAGACTTGCAGCAAACCTCTTCAGTTCTTCAGCATCCTTATTGAATTCTGGAGATCCTGGTGCCGGTGGAGGGCCTACCCGGACGGCCTCTACATTGGGAATATTCCAAGGACGAACCTGACCAAATAATGGAGCCAATCCTACTGGCCGCTGAGGGGATTCCATGTTTTCCCAGTACCATCCAAACCGTTCCTTTGCAACATTTTTAATAGAATCCGACTTAGCCTTCGTGGTTTGAGCGTTTTTCATTCCATCGGTAGATGCTCTAGCCAGTGCTGTTTTGGCGACTTCTGCTCCTATTACCTTTCCTGCTTCCACATCACTCGCGACATTGGTTCCTGCAAGAATCAGCGATTCCAAATGTTCATCAGCCAATTTGGCGAGGTATTCTCTTTCCAAGGGAAACATAGCGGTCAGTATTTCTCGGGATGAAATCGCAACGACAGCTCCATCAGAAGGATAAGAATAGAGATTATTGGCCTCATAAGCAGTCTTGATCTGTGAATCTAGCTGGTAAGGAGCCTCTCGCTTGAATTTATATTTATAGTGCCAAGCCATGATTAGCCCATCATACTGTGCTACACTCAAGTAAGCCAGCATTCGGCTGGTATAAGGTGGATGGGAATAGGGGAAAAGGGGATACTTTCCGGGATTTGCCGGATCTGGAGAAGGGTAAGTCCCGTCAGGATTTGGGGCTGGAATCAAGTTATACTTAGTAGCCAGTTCCAAAGCAATTTCATTCCATCTGAGCAGGGGATTATTCGTCCAATACTTAACCGATTCTCTTTGATCTGAAGTAATTCGTGTGATTTTTTCTTTGGCATCAGCCAATTCCCTGTTCAATTCAGAAGAACCAGCCAAGGCTGGAGTCGGGATGCTTACCTGCTCTTTGGAATTGTGTAAGACCAAATTCCAATTGCCTGCATCTGCGTCTAGGTTCGCAAATTCATAACCAGAGTATTCAAAATAGGTAGGCAAATCCTCCACACAGCTGTGGAATAGGAATGCAGACCCTATCAAACTTATCGTGAGGTAGAAATATTTTTTCATGGTAGATAGAATCAAAGTGCTTTAAACTGATAGGTCATTCCCAAGCCAAAGCCTGAAAATTGGCCCATGTTACGACCCGAAAACATGTGGTTGTAATAGGCGATGACACCAAAGCCTCGGCCGCCTGAAAAATAGTACTGTGCAAAGCCCTCGATTCGATCAAAGCCCACTTTATTGGTGGGCTGCGGCATATTATAAGTTCGGATATCATCGCCTGTTGCACAGCGGAAAGTGGTCAGGCTGGCTTCTACTCTTAGTTTTTTATTGAAAAACCAAGAACCCAAAGCCAATTGCGCATGGATAGCATCCGGCACATCCATAGTGGAAGTATAGAAAGCCCCATCATTGAAATAGAAGTTTCGCTCTGCTTCTGTGGTACCTCTGTGTAGGTATGCAAAAGATCCTCGGAGGTAGGGTCCTTTTTCCAATTCATACTGCCCGATGGCTCTCAATCCAAGTTCATTGGCACCGAAACCCAAGCTGAAAGGCATGTAATCCGAAAGGTAATTGGATGCAGGTGTGCTAAAACTGAGATTGGCAAAACCCATCAGCTTCCTGTTTCCAAGGGCTTTATTAACCACCTGAGCTTTGAGTGAAAGACTCAAATCTTGGATTCCTTCGACCCCGGCCATCTGACCGCCTGTTGCATCAGTCTTTACATAGGGAAGACTTATGATAAAATTGATTTTATCTGTGATACCACCCACCACCATAGGCATCAGCATTTGCCTGGTGAAGGTACCGATATTGGCATTTTCTCGGGAATAAGTACCTTCCCAATAGCGTCCCCAAGACGCGTTTTCATAGATCGTGGCGATACAAATCTCCCCTTTAGGCATCATCAAGCCGTCTGTGGGCGTTTGAGCCATAGATATAGTAGCCAATCCTAAGCCTGCACAAAGCAAGCCCAGAATTCTGGATTTGAAGTTCATAGTAGTTGATAGTGAAATGAGGAAAAGATTATTCCATCGATCTTTCAAAGAGTTATTACTCCTAAATCAACCGAATAAATGGAATAGAATATTACCCAAGTACAAGGCAGATTTGCCTTCCTTGGTAACTTTTTAAAAAGATCTACCTAACTGTGGAGGTGGTGAATCTAAGGTGAAAAAAGGACTCATGTAAGGTGAAAAAATAAACCCAATCATTATGTCGTAAGCGCCACGGTTTGGAGCGTCCAAACCAAATGCTTTTGTTTCGAGGTAATCTTTTGCAAAAAGCTTTAGAAAACTCTTACCACTTTGATCTTGTGGTAATTCATCCTCTACCAAAGAGGAGATCCACTTTTTGACTGTGCTATCAAGAACTCTTCTAGCCGTATCAGGCACATAGACTACCTGAAGAGTGTCATTTTGATAACGCTGTTTGATCGCTCTGAAATACTTCCCATCTTTTTCAAATCGGGTGTTGGTCGATTGAAACTCTTCCTGATTTGCCATGTAAGGAGCATTGAGTGGAATTTCCATGATCCGTTCTTCCAAAGACCCAATTTGATCCCCGTAAATTTGATCTTTCCACCTATTTTCTATGGAGATATTAGCGGAAAAATAGAATGCATAGTAGCCAAAATGAAAAATGGCAAAGCATGCAAGGAGTACTATGGAGACCGCTTTTCTCAAAGGAAATTGATAATAATGTGAAAAATGAAAGAAAATCAGGGAAAAATAAAATCTCAGGATGCTTTTTTTCAGCGAACAGGAGAATAATTTGAAGTTAGCTGCTTCTTGAAATTTTATTTTGAATCTATTCGAACAAGTTCATTAGTAACCAGATAGCCACTAAGAAAAGAGAGACTAGTCCATAAATCTGAATCACTTTGAGCCTGTTAAATCGATCAAGAAACCAAAGGACAATGACTGGGCGAACAAGTCCGATAAGTAAAGAACATAGAGAAATCACCAGGAAAATAAGGACAAGGATCTTGAAAGCTGAGAGCATGACACAAAACTAAAAAAGGAACAGCTCTCGCCGTTCCTTTTTCATTATTTCAAATTGAAAGATTATTTCTTACGCTTGATTTCTCTCATCTCGTAACCTTCGATAGTATCATCAATTTGGATATTATTGAAGTTTTTGATCGAGATACCACACTCATAACCTGCCTTCACTTCAGATACATCATCCTTGAATCGCTTCAACTGATCAATTTCTCCTTCGTGGATTACAATGCCTGAGCGTATGATTCGAATTTTGTTCTTTCTGGTGATGAAACCATCTGTAACATAAGAACCAGCAACAGTACCGATTTTGGTGATTTTGAAGATTTCTCTGACGATGATATTTCCGGTGATGACTTCTTCGAACTCCGGTTCCAACATGCCTTCGATCGCATCTTTGATCTGATTGATCGCATCGTAAATGATAGAATAATGACGGATTTCAATTTCTTCCTGCTCTGCCAGTTTCTTGGCATTGGAGGATGGTCTTACATTGAATCCCAAAATAATCGCATCAGATGCAGAAGCTAACAACACATCGGATTCGGAAATCTGACCCACACCTTTGTGGATAATGCTAACTTTTACCTCATCTTTAGAAAGCTTCAGCAAGGAATCAGAAAGTGCTTCCACAGAACCGTCCACGTCACCTTTTATGATGATGTTAAGTTCTTTGAAGCTTCCGATTGCCAATCGACGACCGATTTCATCCAAGGTGATGTGCTTCTTGGTACGTAAGCTTTGCTCTCTATGGATCTGTTCTCTAGAATTGGCAATTTCTCGTGCTTCTCGCTCAGTATCGTATACTTTGATGGTATCACCTGCCTGAGGAGCACCACTGAGACCCAATACCTGTACTGGTGTAGATGGCCCTGCTTCTTTTAGCTTTTTGCCTTTGTGGTCAAACATGGCCTTTACACGACCATAGTGCTGACCTGCTAGCATGATATCCCCGATATTTAAAGTACCTGCCTGAACCATGACCGTGGCCACATAACCACGTCCTTTGTCCAAGGATGCTTCAATTACGGTACCTACAGCATTTTTATTTGGATTTGCTTTGAGTTCAAGGATTTCAGATTCCAAGAGTACTTTTTCCAAAAGCTCGTCTACACCTTGACCTGTCTTGGCTGAAATCTCCTGTGATTGGTATTTACCACCCCAGTCTTCAACCAAAAGGTTCATATTGGCGAGCTCTTCCTTGATTTTCTCAGGACGTGCATTTGGTTTATCCACCTTATTGATAGCAAATATCATGGGTACACCAGCCACTTGAGCATGATTGATAGCTTCCTTGGTTTGAGGCATGATGCTATCGTCCGCTGCAATAACAATGATCGCTACGTCGGTAATTTTGGCACCACGTGCACGCATCGCAGTAAATGCTTCGTGACCAGGTGTATCTAGGAAGGCTATTTTGTGTCCAGTCTTGGTCATTACATCGTAAGCACCGATGTGCTGAGTAATTCCCCCAGCTTCTGCTGCCGTAACTTTTGACATACGGATGTAGTCTAGCAAAGAGGTTTTACCATGGTCAACGTGACCCATGATGGTAACGATAGGAGCTCTTTCCTCCAGTTCCTCATCTGTATCAGCTACTTCTACCTCCATTTCATCTTCGATGGATTTGGTAAATTCGACATCATAGCCAAACTCATCAGCAATAATGGTAATCGCCTCTGCATCCAGTCGCTGGTTGATGGAAACGAACATTCCCAAAGACAAACAGGTAGAAATAATCTGGTTTACAGATACATCTAGGAGCGAAGCAAGGTCATTAGCAGATATGAATTCCGTAACCTTGAGGATTTTGGATTCATCTCCCTCCATTTCGACATCTCTGTCTCTTTCAGCACGCTTATCACGTCTAGACTTGGTCTTGCCTCCAGGCTTATTGCTCTGAAGTCTCGCCAAGGTTTGCTTGATCTGGTCTTGGATTTCTTTTGGAGTAGGCTCTGCCTTTTGTAGACGTTGCTGTGGTTGCTGATTGCCTCCTCCACGGTTTTGCTGGCCCCCACGGTTTTGTTGACCGCCGCCACCTTGTCCAGGTCTGTTTCCTCGCTGATCTGGCGGTCTGTTCTGACCACCTTGACCACCCGGATTTCCTTGACCTTGACCTTGGCCTGTTTGCTGACCTGGAGTGCCAGGCTTATCGATTCTTTTTCTTGGACGCTTTTTATCCCTTCCTTTTTCATCGGAAGAGGCCACAGGACCACCTTTTTTCTTAGCACGATCTACTGGCAACTCAATTTTACCCAAGACCGTCAAGCCTTTGAGAGAATCCGCTTTCGCTGAGATTACTTCATCCTGAACAGGTTCTGATTTAACAGGCTCTGGCTTAGGCTGAGGTGCTACTGGTTGTGGAGTATTTTGAGGTTTTTGAGGCTGTTGCTGTGGCTGAGCAGACGCAGGCTTTGGCTGGGGCGCTGGCTGCTGTTTTGGAGGCTCGGGAGCTCTTTCCACTTTTTGTACTGGAGCCGGCGCAGGCTTTGGTTGCTGCACAGGTGCTGGAGTTGGTGCAGGAGCAGGCGCAGGGGCTGGTGCAGGCTTTTTTTCCAGATCAATCTTACCGAGAATTTTGATTCCTTCTAGCTTTGGAGTATCTGCTACAACTTTTTCAACCTTTGGCTCTTCTGCTTTTACCTCCGGCGCAGGTGGTGCAGGTTTTGGTTCTTCCTTATGAACCGGCGCAGGTGCAGGCTCAGGGGCCTTTTCCTGCTTAGGCGCTTCATGTTCGAGCGACACAGGCTCATGACGCTTTCCAATGGAAAGGTGGGAAGCCTCTTCTTTTTCAAGAGCAGAGGACTTAAATTCCTTTTCTAGCATGGCTACTTGATCCATGTTGATTTTGGAATTTGGATTGTTCTCCACCTCATAGCCCTTTTTAGCCAGGGACTCCACGATGGTTGCCGTACCCACGTTGAGCTTTCTGGCTATCTGGCCTAATCGCATCATTTTTTCTTCTGACATAAGCAAAAACCTCTTACGAAATCTTAATTAAAATTAGGGTATTCTCAGGGGGAAATTCCCCTTATTGTTCAAATTCTGTTCTGAGTATTCGGAAAATCTCGTCAATGGTCTCTTCCTCCAATTCAGTTCGGCGGATCAAATCCTCCTTGGTCAACGCCAACACACTCTTGGCTGTATCCAAACCTGTTTTCTTGAGTTCATCGATGATCCACTGATCGATCTCGTCAGAAAATTCATTCAAATCTACATCTTCATCATCGTATTCATTCAATTCCCTGAATACATCGATTTCATAACCCACCAGTCTACTGGCAAGTTTGATATTAAATCCTCCTTTGCCTATGGCCAAGGATACTTGGTCAGGCTTGAGGAATACTGAGATTCGCTTGCTTTCCTGATTAACTGTAATCGATGAAACTTTCGCTGGGCTCAAAGCTCTAGAGACATAGAGTTCTAAGTTCTCTGTGAAATTGATTACATCAATATTTTCATTCTGAAGCTCACGAACTACCGCATGTATTCTTGATCCCTTCATACCCACACAAGCACCTACCGGGTCAATGCGATCATCATAAGATTCTACAGCGACTTTAGCTCTTTCACCTGGTTCTCGTACGATTTTGACAATGGTGATTAACCCGTCATAGACTTCAGGGACTTCATTTTCGAACAAACGCTCCAAAAACACAGGAGATGTTCTAGACAAAATGACCTTAGGATTTCCGTTAATCATGTCCACTCGATGAACGATCGCTTTGACAGTGTCCCCTTTTCTAAATCGATCCTTAGAGATCTGCTCTCCCTTTGGAAGGATAAGTTCATTGCCCTCGCCGTCGATCAACAAGATTTCTCTACCTAGGATTTGGTATACTTCTGCGGAGATGATTTCACCGACTTGCTCCTCGTATTTATTATAAAGAATGTCTTTTTCAAGATCTTTGATGCGCTGAATCAGAGTCTGACGGGCCATCTGGACCGCTCTTCTTCCAAATTCTTCCAATTCAATTTTCTCATAAACCTCTTCACCGATTTCAAAGTCAGGCTCTATTTTTTGAGCTTCGCTCAAGCTGATTTTATCAAAATCCCAAATATCCTCTGAGTTATCATCGACGATTTCACGGATCCGGAATATTTCAAGGTCTCCCTTATCGGCATTGATGGTCACATCGAAGTTTTCGTCGGTTTCGAATTTCTTACGGATCATCGCTCTGAATACATCTTCCAGAATACGGATCATCGTAGGTCGATCCACATTTTTAGATCTCGCAAACTCTGCGAAGGATTCTATTAAGATTTTGGCATCCATTGGAGTTATTTAAAAGATACTTGTACGATTGATTTTTTGATTTCTGTAAAAGGAACTTCCACTTCTTC
>CALRRX020000040.1:0-11189 GCA_943370675.1 Reyranella massiliensis 521
ATGACCTGCATAAATTTTAACTAAAACCAAAATATCATGGCATTTTCAAAAAAGTACATCGGTAAAGGAAAGCAAGTCGAAAATAGGAACATTGTAGAAGTAAGCCTCAATTTGGCTGAACTCCAAAATCACAGCTTCGAATACGAAGGAGAAACCTACGTCAAGTTCAATGTGGCTAAGCTCAAAGAACCAGATCAGTACGGCAAAACCCACACGGTCTATGTCTCCGTCAAGGAGTCTGATTCAGAGTAACCATAAAAAAAGCCCTTCGGGGCTTTTTTTATGGTTACTTACCTTATTTCCCAAGCCTTCATAATCAGCTTTCCTCATTACTTTTTGAATGAATGATTTTGAGTTTTAGCTCTTCTGAGAAATCTTCTTCATACAGAATGGACTGGATAATTTCAAAAAGTAAATCCCTATCGATTCGATTGTCTGCAACGTCAACCACTATGTTTTCCATTGTCAAAATGAATTTCTCGGCAAGAACTTCTAGACCGTTTAGATAGAGAAAATAGACACTCAGCGCCAGTGAGGCCCTTTTATTTCCATCATTAAAGCAATGATTTTTGTTTATCGAATAGAATAAATGAGTTAGTTTGTCCTCTATCTCAGGATAATAGAAGTCATTTTTCATATGCTCAATAGTACTTTCTATGAGCCCTCTATCCCGTACACCAAAAAAACCTCCGGACTCCCTGACAATGTTGTCATGTACCTCTATGGCATACTCGACTGTGAAATATTGAAATTCAATACTCATCGATCTTTCAGCCTTTTAAAAACGTCAATTAACTGTGGATTCTCAAGGACTCGCTCGATAAGGTCTTTGCTTCTGTCTCCCAAAAATCTGGTGTAATCATCATGACTTAGGGCGCCAATATATTTTTGGAGACGCTGATGGATTATATTTCGTAAACCATAATCCCTTGAGGCCATTTTTGCTCTGGCGTCATCGATTAATGGAATCCATTGACGCTTGTTTGAAAATTGATCTATCAAAATGTTCAATTCAGAGGGCCTTAGCTTTCTTCCGAGTTTATTTGCTTCATCCCGTATTTCATCCGCAAGTCCAATTTCAAAAGAGGCGATAAGCTTTAAGACATCGGCGTACATAGTGTCCCTAGGATTGTCTTTTTCTTCCAATCGTAGGATTGCTTTGTATTCCTTTGCATTTTCCTTGAATATGGCATTGTAAATAGCATCGGTGTAAATGCTGTATTTCATAGGCCCCATATCCAAATGCTGACTTAGTGCACTTGTGAACTCTTTTCGGTAAATCGGTTCTCGAGCGATGGCGATTAGAAAATCTTCTTCTCTTTGATTGATATACTTTGTGGAACCTCCAATACGCTTATTGATCGTATCAATTACAACGTCGAGCATGAGGCTTCGGACTTGCTTCGCTTTTTCACTTTCTGTGAGAAGCATTCCAAGATTTAATACAGCCCTAAAATTGAAAACCGCAAGTGCTTTAATTCTAGCAATTGATTGAATATCAGCGGCTTGATCTGACAGAGTATCATCAGTGATACTCTGTGAACTGTCATCGTGAGGAGCAATTAGATGACCGAATAGGGATTTGAATTCTTTTAACTTCTGCCCCTTTAAGACCTGATATCCATTATGAGCTAATTCCTCCTGATGATTTGCGATATAGCGGCTAATTGTTGCTCGGCTGACCTCATAGAAGTCCATCACCATTTTAGTGGTAAACTTATATTCGTCATTGTAATGCAATCCAGACAATCCAAGTTTGGCTTGGATAGAATCAATGGCCTGAGAATTATTCAGAATATTTTGCCTGTCTATTGCCGACTGAGTCAGGTCTCTAGTCATTTTTTAAAATCCTTTTTGTTCGGTAGAATAATTCAACCTCTTATAAATCTTCTTCATCATAATCTCCTTGACCAAATCCCCGAAGAGTTTGTCTTCCAGGATTTTTTCAAAGATCTCTTGGTTTTGATCCATCCTGCCTATCATTTTGTCGATGAATTTATCCTCAAATGCAAATTTAAACGTATCCAGTTGATTGACCTTAGCCTGTGTTTGGAGCGTTTCATCATCCATCAATTCGGCTTCAATTTGGTCAAAGAATAGTTTGTCGGCTTCTTCGAATTCCGTTCCGAACCGATCATTCAGCACGGTCACAATTTCGGATAGGTGAGCTTCTTCGTCTTTTGGACGCTTCAATCCGGCCTCAGTCGTTCCGCTGAGTTCTCCATCTTTACTTTTCTCCAGCTCAATGGCTCCTTCCTTGATCTTCTGTAAACGATAATATTCTAACGCCACTTCATCATCTAAATGTAATGCATCAGACAATTCCTTCTTAGGCAATCGGGTCTGAAGTAATTTGGCATAGGCGTAGAATTTCTCAAACTCACTGTCGATGAAGGGCATGATTTGAGACAAAAACGCATAGAGATTGGTCCAAGTACGTAGGCCTTTTTTGAATTCGTCCTGCTTCTCCTCTTGAGTGATTTCTTTGAAGCGATCTGCTGCAGGGTCGGTAAAACTATACAGAAATTTCTGCTGCTTGGCATTGTTGAGCTTGGTCGATGGATCAAAATATACATTGGCAAAAGCCTCGATATCCTGATTCCAATACACCTGAAACTGATCCAATTTCGCCTTCAGATCATACAGGTGATTGATTTCAGTTTCATCCTTGACTGAAGTGATTTCATAATAGGGTTGGAAGGAATCCAGAATCGTTTGCCGATCATTGGCAAAGTCCAGTACAAACGTATCTTCTTTCCCAGGGCAGGTTCTGTTCAATCGGGAAAGGGTCTGAACTGCCTTAACTCCGGAAAGCTTCTTGTCCACATACATGGTATGTAGTAGAGGTTGGTCAAAACCCGTTTGATACTTGTCCGCTACGATTAGGATTTTGTAATCATCCTTATCAAAGATTTCCGGGAGCTCCTTCTCTTTGTATCCTGTCAACTCTGGTTCGGACACGCCATCGGGGAAATTATCATCCACTACCTTACCTGAGAAAGCAACCAGTACTTTTATTTCCTTGTCGTACTTCTTGGCTTTGATGTATTTCTTGAATTCCTCGAAATACCGCTTGGAGTGTAATCTGGATCCGCATACGACCATGGCCTTGGCCTTTCCTCCAATCTTTTGAGAAACTATATCCCGAAAATGCTCAATGATGATTTCCGTTTTTTGGGCAAGGTTGTGCGGGTGAAGGGAAACGTACTTACCAATTGCCTTTGCGGCCTTCTTCTTATTGAACTTGGGATCGTCTTGGATTGCCTTGGTCAGCTTGAAATAAAGCTCATAGGTGGTATAATTTTGCAGGACATCATGGATAAACCCTTCCTCAATGGCCTGTCGCATGGCGTACAAATGGAAGGGCTTCGGCTTACCATGGGTGTCTTTTTCACCAAAGACCTCCAACGTTTTATACTTTGGAGTTGCGGTAAAAGCAAAAAAGGAAATATTTGCTTGGCTGCCACGGGCTTTGGCCGATTTTACGATTTGCTCACGAATAAAATCATCTCCTGAGTAGTCATCTTCCAATTCCACATCGGCTGCATCTTCCAGTGATTTGGCAGCCAATACTTCCTTCAGCTTCTTACTGGCTTCACCACCCTGAGAACTATGTGCCTCATCAATAATGACAGCATATTTTCGCTCTGGTAGTTCTCCGACTTTTTCAACCACAAAGGGGAATTTCTGTAATGTCGTAATGATGATATTGGTACCATAGCCTAAGGCATTGGCCAGTTGGTTACTGTCTTTATCAATTTTCTGTACAACACCTGATTTATGCTCAAACTGATAAATGGTGTTTTGCAATTGCTGATCGAGAACTTTACGATCTGTCACCACAATCACGGAATCAAACATGCGCTGATCCTGACTGTCATGGAGGCTGGATAGGCGATAAGCCAGCCAGGCAATGGAATTACTTTTTCCTGAACCAGCTGAGTGCTGAATCAAGTAGTTTTTCCCTGTGCCGACAGCCAAAACATCGCTGCTAACTTTGCGAACAGCATCTAGCTGATGATACCGGGGGAAAATCAGCTTTTCCTTTTTGTAAATCTTGCCTTCTGACTCAAATTCCTCTGTCTGAAGGTGAATAAATCGCTGGATAATCTCCATCCAACTATCCTTTTGCAGGATGTTTTCCCAAAGATAGGAGGTTCGATATCCGTTGGAATTTTGAGGATTTCCTTTGCCGTTGTTGTATCCTTTATTGAAAGGCAGCCAGTAGGTTTTGCTTCCATCCAGCTTGGTCGCCATAAAGACTTCATCCTGATCGACAGCAAAATGAACCAAGGCTCTCTTCTTAAAGGCAAAGAGAATTTCCCGATTGTCTCGGGTCGTAGCGTATTGCTTGAGTGCATTGCCTACATTTTGTCCAGTGAATTGGTTTTTCAGTTCTAAGGTTGCTACCGGGATTCCATTAAGTGACAGCAGCACATCGACAGAGTTTTTGTTTTTGCTGCTATAGTAGATCTGGCGATAGACTTTCAGGCTGTTCTTTTGATACAGCTCAATTGCATCAGGATTCAGACCAGAAGCTGGCTGAAAAAAGGCCATCTGAAACCGAACGCCATAATCCACAAATCCATTGCGCAGGACATCTAAGCTACCTCGCAAATCTAGCTCTTTGTATAGCCTCTGAAGAACCCGATTGTCTGCATCGGAACCATGAATGGCAACGATCTTCTCCCAACGCTTGGGCTGTGACTCCTGGAGAAACTGGATTACCTCGTACTTAAAAAGTCCAAGTTCTTGGCTGTAGTCTTCAGAATTCCCAAAGGAATAGCCTCCATGCTCTATTAGAGACTGGACAAGAGCAGATTCAAAAGTATGTTCTGTGGTCAGGCTCATATCAGTCTATTACCTTTACTTTACCTGTTACCACCTCGCTAATCAAGGCAGTTCGGTATTCGGTTAAAAGATCGATTAGTTTCTGGGTTTTGGAAATATTAGTGTCAATTTTATGGAGGGAATTCCAAACACTTTTAACAATAGTTTCCTGCTCAGAAATACTTCTTGGAATTGGTAAAGTGAAGTTTTTCAACTGCTCAAAATTGAGTCCTTCTCTATTTGCTCCAGTTTGTTGCAAATCAATTTGCACTTGACCAACTAAAGACCTTATCAAAAAGTAGAGGTAAATAGGGTTGATTAAGTTTAAAATAGGTCTAATTATACAAACATGTTGGTTTACGTTTCCTTTTCCAAAACCCTTTGGAACATAAAAACATCTTCCTATTGATGCACCAGTAATATTTAGAAGAATATCATCTTCCTTGATTCTGCTGTTACTCATGCTTTGATCTATTTCTTCAGAGATATAAGCTACATCTTCAAGTTTTAATCCATTAAAGTGAATATTCTGACTTCTCAAAAGAGGTATTCCTTCTCTTGAATAAACTGAAGAACCACCAGATGGAGTAACGCCACTACCTATCTTAGTAACTATCATTTTTAACCTCTTCACCTCCCAATGCTCCGGAATTTCTCCAAGCCATTCTATTCCTGAATCTTTCATTTGCGCATCGGGATTAAGCCCTTTTGTTACGGCTTGGTTGATGACAGCCGTTTTTTCTTCTTCATAGAGTTCAAGCAGGCGCTTTTTGTCTGCGATCAGTTCGTCAATTTCGGCTGTTTTTTGGTCGAGGTAGGAAGCGATGGCGGATTGTTCATGAAGGGAAGGGAGAGTTATTCTAAGATTTTGAATTTTTTCAATTGTTAGTCTTGTTAAAGCTGAGCCATGAATGAAGCTGAACATTTGGTCAATATTTATTCCCGAAACCAAAAAATAATATAGGAAATTTGAGTCAATCACATCTTTAGGTGTGAGAATTCCTAAAGAAGATAAAACCACGAAAGGCTCAAGATCAGCGGTTATCACAGCAGCTCTTCCAATTGTCCCATCCTTTGTCAATAATACGTCACCGACTTTTGGTTTACATCCATTCCTTACTAAATCATCAAAATCTATTTCGGAAATCCGTTTACAATTAACCAAGTCAATTTTGTTAATACCAATATCCTTTACAGACACATAAGGGAATCCTACTTCTTGGGTTTTGGGAGAAAAGTGGGAGCCATCTGTCACGTTGCAGAATCTTTTCAAAATCCCACTTTGCCAATGGCTTGGAATCTCTCCAATCCTTTCAATGCCGGAATCTTTGTAGGAATCGTAGGTTTTCATTCAGACATTTCTTTTAGAGTTCGAGGTATTATTCCATAGGTGTTTGTTCGAGTGTTTAGGGCTGGATAAGTACCTTCCAAAATCTTAATTACAGCATCATTTATTGCAGGATTTTCAAGTGATCCGCTTGTAAATCGAACTTCATTTCCGTTCTCTTTATCCATTTCTACATGGACAATCTGCTCGGCATGACATGCTACAGCTAGATTGGGGTTGTGGGTAACTATTATAATTTGCCGTCTTTCTTTTGCCTTTTTAATAAATTGAACCAGAATTTTAAAGACACTTTGGTTGTCAAGATTTTCTTCTGGCTGGTCAATTACTAATGGGATATCTCCCTGGTCTAGAGTTAAATAAAAAATTAAAAGTAAGGCGCCTCTCTCTCCAGGGGATAATTCGGTTAAATTTTTGTTGCCAAGCTTAAGCCTGTATTCAGGGATCAAATATTCTAAATTGTACAAATAAGTATAAAGGTCGAGAGTAGTATACCCCTTTTTCAATTGGCTATCTATTTCCCTTTCTTCATGGTTCAGTCCTTCTCTTTGGTCGGTTTGTAGATGCAAAATCACATCATCGAGAAAATCTAATACACCTTGTTCTGTTTTTAGGTCATGTTTCTCCAAAAGTTGATTCAATTTTTCGAATCCAGAAGGATTTCCTATGAAACTCCCCTTGCTCCCCAAACTTATATGATCGAAAAACTTTTCGCTTAATCCAGAAATTCTAAAATCCACATCAAGTTGAATTTTATAATTTGATAGGAGTTCTCCATAGTTATCAATGAATGTCTCAACTGGTTTAAAAAGCTTTTTATACAAGTTGACCATCTGCTCTTTTCTGCCAAATAAAATTTTTACTTGGTTTTCCCTATCAGCTTTAGATTCGGACAATTGACCATCAAGCTTTTCATCCAGAAACTTTAGGTGACTTTCCAGTCCAGAAATCGAGGTTTCTTTGTTTTCATCTCCTATTATGCTTTGTCGCCTTTCATTCCATTCTTTGACATTATCTAAATATTTTTGGTAAGATTGAGACTGCTCATCAAGCTTTGCTTGAATCTCTTTCAACTCTAAGGTTAGATCAGCTTTTTTCTCAAGGAATCCGTCTTCTTTTTCATTTGAAAGAGAATTATTTATTTCAAAAGATTGCTTCCTTTTTTCACTTAGAATCTTTTCAATTCCTGTTTTATCGATCTTCAAATTGATGCTTGATTCTAAATCAATGCCGTAGCTATCAAAAATCGGTTTAATCTCAGATTTAACTTCAGCTACTTGCTTAGCAAGGGAATCAATAATTTGAATGGTCTTCTCAAGTTGTGCAACCTCGTATTTAGTTGTGGATAGTGATTTATGAGCATTTTCAATTTTTTTCTCAAGCTCATCCAATTCTTGACGAATTGCTGAAATTCGCGCTAGATCGACTCTGTTTTTTTCTGCAATCTCTGGATTCGATGGAGCTTCGACAGGCGTTGGCTTTAAAGCCTCAATTGCCGTTAACTCATTCTTCTTCTCCTTCAGTTGTTCTTCTATCCACTTTCTATAGGAACCCGATTTTTTTTTCTCTAAGTCGATGATTCTTTTATTTATTAATTGAATCTTGCTTTTAATTTCCTCAATATCATTCATCATGATCTCTGATTGGAATTCAATGAGTTCATCAAGATTACTTTTGCCAAGTTTGTCTGAATCGGATATATGAGAAAAAATCACTTTTCGGAGTTCTTTTTCAAATGCCACTGAATCATCACTGTTACAGAGGGATTCAATAAAGTTTTGAGGGAGATATTTTACTCTTTCTACTGAAAATTGATCGGGGTTGTCTGAAAGGATTCTTTCTCCATCAGAATTTTTATCTGTCCAAACCAGTTTCCCACTAAAGAAATCCGACTTTCTTACAGGCTTTCTTTTTCTAAATTTCTTTTCATTTAAAAAGGAGAAGTCTTCAAAATTGGGGGTGTTTCCCAATAATCCAATGATATCGGCTATTGCACTTTTCCCCTGTCCTTTATTCCCAATTATGGCCACCAATGAGGGGTTTAGAGGCAAATTGAAATTTTCAAACCATTTTTCGGAAACACCAGCACCCTTAATTTTTTGAATTTCAAGTCTATCAATAAATTTTGTGGGATTTGTCTCGGTTCGTTGAAGAAGGGGAGGCTTATCACCAACAAAAATTCTGCTTTTATCATTAGCTACCTGTTTTAGACCTTCAAAAGTTAAATCTGATTTTAACCAAGTAAATGAATTTCCTATTCGATCTTTGATATCTTTTTCTGAAGAAAAAGAATGTGCATCACTGCAATCAAGCAAGAAATTTCTAACGCCAACTTCCTCGAGTTTTTTGCAATGACTTTTATAGATTTCAGGACTTTCCATCGAAACAAATGTAAAAGAGGCATTATTAATAATACTTTTCTTTTCTGCTGCAGATCCGTCCCATCTCAGTGCTTCCCATTCAGTTTTGCCAATTGCCGTAAGACATTTGCCTTTGAAATACCCGTTTACAATTGAATAGACTGTATCATAGTCATAATTGATATTGTTAAAGCCTGATTCTAGATCAGTCCCTTTTATTTTCCCCTTTGGTGCAGCAGCTTTTATTTCGGCCCCCAATTTTTCTAAATTTGCTCTTGTCGCCACGCCAACAAAATTTACACCTTCAATATCAGGCGACAACTTTTTATTATGTTGAATTGCATTTAGGAATTGCTCTTCTATTTCCTCGGTTGATAAGTCATTTGAGAAAATAACATGAAGGTTTACTCTTTTCCATCCATCATCATTAGCCAAGTTGCCAAATCGATTTACCCTAAGTTCAATCACAGGTAAAATCAACTCAATGTTAGGTAACCTTCCTTCTTCTTTCTTCTTTTTTACTTCTTTATACCCATCTAAAAAGATATAGTCATTTATTCCGAGAACATTTATTTCTTTTGGAAGGCCTTCTAAATCAGTGATATATCTCTCCCATGCCTCTGGAGTGTCACCCCCATAATGTTGGATAATCGATTTGGGAGTATGTACATGTAGATCCCATTTGTTCCAAACTGATCCTTTTTCAAATTTTCCAGTCATTGTAGGGCTGTTTTTTCTTTTTCGAATGATCTTTCTTCCAAAGCCAGAATATCCTCCTTGATATCCTTCAATGAGCGAAGTGGCTTAAACTCATAGAAATACTTCGTGAAGTTGATTTCATAGCCAATTTTGGTCTTGCTGTGGTCTATCCATGCATCAGGCAGGTGGGGCTTAACTTCCGCATCGAAATAGGCCTCGATGGTTTGGGGTACAAGCTTGCCATTTGCATCCTTTTTTAGGAAAGGGATATTTTCATAATCACGTAAGGAAGTATCAGGTTTGGGCTTGCCCTTGGTCTTTATGATTTTTCCTTTTTCATCTCTGAGAGGTTGCTCCACGGTGATCCGCCAGTACCCAAAAAACTCATTTGGAAGGATCTTGACGAATTGATTTTCTTCAAAATTGCCATATAGATTGGTGATAAAGCCAATTCCTCTTTCGGATCCGTTTTCAATGATTTTTTTGCGCTTATTGCCCAAGCTCCTATCCATCTTTTGCCAGAAGCGATTGAAGTCTAAGCTTCCCTCCTTGATTAGCTCTTCGTCCTTGGCACCCGTGGCATTGATTAGCTGTACTTTCCCCTTTCGCTCCGTGCTTTTATGATTGGTGACAATCCAGATGTAAGTGCTTATCCCCGTATTGTAAAAAAGTTGATCAGGTAAGGCTACAATAGCTTCCAGCCAGTCATTTTCGATAATCCATTTTCGGATGTTACTCTCGCCACTTTCTGCAGCTCCTGAAAATAATGGAGATCCATTAAAAACAATGGCAATCCGGGAGCCATTAGGTTTCATTTTGGAAATCATGTGTTGCAAAAACAGCAAGGAGCCATCATTGATTCTAGGTAAGCCAGCACCAAATCTGCCATCGAAACCTTTTTTGTTGGCTTCATCATTGATGACTTTTTCTACTTTTTTCCAGTCCACTCCAAAGGGAGGGTTAGATATTTGGTAGTCAAATTGTTCTTCTGTCAGCTGATCGTTGGAAAGGGTATTGCCAAACTTGATGTTGCTTGGATTTTGCCCTTTAATCATCATGTCAGCCTTACAGATTGCATAGGATTCCGGATTAATCTCCTGTCCGAAAACCTTGAGTTCTGCTTTTGGATTGAGTTCTTTTACATATTGTTCACCTGCGGATAGCATACCGCCCGTTCCTGCGGTTGGATCATATAGCGTTTTGACAATTCCCTCAATGGTCAAGATTTCAATATCCTCGATAAACAAGAGGTTGACCATCAAACGGATAATTTCTCTTGGTGTAAAGTGTTCCCCGGCAGTTTCGTTGGACTGTTCTGCAAACTTTCGGATGAGTTCCTCGAACGTGTAACCCATCTCCATAGAATCCATATCAGATAGATCAATCTCTTGAAATGACTTAACTACCCGAAATAGGATGTCGGCCTTTGGGTCGTCCATCCGGTCGATATGATCATCAAAGTTGAAATACTCGATGATTTCCCGAGCGCTGGTAGAAAAGCCATTGATGTAGTTTCGAAGGTTAGCTGCGACATTATTCGGGTCAGCTACAATCTTATCGAAGTCAAAAGAGCTTCTATTATGGAAATTATGGCCTGATATTTTATTCAAGGCAATGTCCTTTGCTCCCTCTTTCAGGGATTCTACCTTAGGTAGGTAGTCGAGGACTTTTGCCTTTGTGGGCTTAAGAATACAATCCAGTCTTCTCAGGACTGTCATGGGTAGGATCACCTTTCCATAGTCTGACTGCTTGTAGTCTCCTCTTAGCAGGTCGGCGACTTTCCAGATCAGGTCGGCCTTTTCCCTAAAATTTTTCATTTGTTTTTATTAATCGCTAAAATTTTACTTCTCAAGTGAATTGGATGCTTCAATTGGATTTAGAAATCCAAGATCGATTAAGGCCTAATAATCAAGAGATAGCTCAAAATTGCTTTCATTCCGATTTTTTACTGGCAT
>CALRRX020000041.1:0-11174 GCA_943370675.1 Reyranella massiliensis 521
ACCAAAAGCCAAATTTGCTTTTTTGCGTAGCGAGTGGGGGATCACCCTCTGGACTTTATGCAGAAATGATTGCTGAAAAGGCTAAAAATCCAAGTTTTGGTGATCAGTTAAGAGTGATCAAATTGGACGAGTGGGGAGGTTTGGAAGAAGGGTCGACCTTTACCTCTGAACTCGATGTGCAGACTAAGTTTGTGCAGCCGATGGGGATTTCTTCGGACCGTTATTGGACCATTGATCCTTTTACGGTTGATCCTGAAGGGGATTGCGAGAAAATGGAAAAGGTGATTCAACGTGAAGGCCCTTTGGATATCTGCATTTTGGGAATCGGGGTAAATGGTCATATAGCCCTAAATGAACCCAATGAGGTGCTGAGACCAGAGTTTCATGTCTGTGAGTTGGCTGAATCGACCCTAAACAATGGCATGATCAAAACCCTAAAGCAACCCCCAACTTTTGGGATGACGATGGGAGTGGGGAATATCCTTCAATCAAAGAAGATTCTGATTTTTATAGCTGGTTCCGGTAAAAAGGAAGCCTTTGAACGACTGCTAAAGCAAGAAGTAAGTACCCAGTTTCCTGCATCCTTGCTGTGGCTTCATCCCAATGTGGATGTGTTAGTGGATGAGCGGGCTGTTTGATGTATGCCACAAAGGGGCCAAGACACAAAACTTATTTTTAAGGGGTTTTTATTTACAGCTGATTTTGTTCAAATTTTTAAACCAACACATCTTTTTTTTAGCGCCTTTGCGTCATAGTGGCCAAAATTCTTGAAAACAAAAAAGCCTCAGATTTCTCTAAAGCTTTAAGCGGAATGGACAGCCTGTCCCGAGAATCGGGAGGACTCGAACCGGCGACCAATAAAAACAAAAAAATCCCGAATTTCTTCGGGACTTTAAGCGGAATGGACGGGACTCGAACCCGCGACCTCCTGCGTGACAGGCAGGCATTCTAACCAGCTGAACTACCACTCCGTTGACCTTCACTTTTGAAGTGGTGCAAAGGTAGATATTTGAGTGTTTGATGCAATACTGTTTGTTAATATTTTTTCCCTTTTGTGCTATCTGATTCTTTTTCAGTTCAATAATTTTAAGCCTGAAGGCAAGTTTAAGTCTGTTTTTTCAAGTTTGTCAAACAGGGATAATCCTTATCTTTGCCAATTCCAAAAATCACCAAAATGGTATTAGAATTCGAAAAACCCATTGCTGATTTAGAGCAAAAACTTCAGGAGATGAAAGACTTAGCTAAAGGTCGAAACATCGATCTAAGCAGTGATATTGAGTCTTTAGAAGAAAAAATTCTGGCTTTGAAAAAAGAGACTTTTGATAATCTCACTCGCTGGCAGCGGGTGCAGCTTTCCAGACACGCGGATCGTCCTTACTCTCTGGATTATATCTATGAGATCACCAATGACTTTATTGAGCTACATGGAGATCGTACCGTAAAGGACGATAAAGCCATGATAGGGGGCCTTGGAGATATTGATGGCCGTACGGTGATGTTTATCGGGCAGCAAAAAGGCCGAAATACCAAGCAAAGGCAGGAGCGCAACTTTGGGATGGCCAATCCTGAAGGATACCGCAAGGCCCTTCGATTGATGAAAATGGCCGAGAAATTCGGTAAGCCAATCGTGACTTTGATTGACACTCCGGGTGCATTTCCTGGATTGGAAGCTGAGGAGAGAGGTCAAGGCGAAGCGATTGCCCGAAACTTGAAAGAGATGTTTATGCTCAAAGTTCCTGTCATCTGTATCATCATTGGTGAAGGTGCTTCAGGAGGTGCATTGGGAATAGCGATTGGCGATAAAGTGTATATGCTTGAAAATACGTGGTACTCTGTAATTTCCCCTGAATCCTGTTCTTCTATTCTTTGGAGGTCTTGGGATTACAAAGAGCAAGCCGCTGAGGCCTTGAAACTGACAGCCAAGGATATGAAAACCAATGGGTTGATCGATGGAATCATTCCTGAGCCGCTTGGTGGGGCTCATAAAGACCTCAAAGTGATGTCCAAAACCATCAAAGAAGTTATTTTGAGCGCACTTAAGGAACTCGATAAACTCAAACCTGAAAAACGCATTGAGCAGCGAATTGACAAGTTTTGCTCCATGGGTGTGGTGGTTGAATGAGAGATTAGGAAGCAAGAGATTTAGAAAAGCGGAAACGCAAACCGATATAACCAAAAAGCAATCTGTCCATCCTGGGAAAGGTTGCTTTTGGTTTTTAAACCCAATAAGAACCCGTGATGGAATTATACACTGTAGATACTGGATTTTTCAAATTGGATGGAGGGGCGATGTTTGGAGTAGTGCCCAAGTCGCTTTGGTCTCGCACCAATCCTGCTGATGAAAACAACCTTTGTTCTTGGGCAATGAGATGCCTTTTGGCCGTGGACGGAGATCGGGTCGTTTTGATCGACAATGGAATAGGAGATAAGCAAGACGCCAAATTTTTCTCTCATTACTACCTACATGGAGAAGCTTCTTTGGACAAAAGTTTGCGTACTCTTGGAGTCCATCCCACCGACATCACAGACATGTTTTTGACCCACTTGCACTTTGATCATTGTGGGGGTGGCATTCGCTATGGTTCACATGGTCAGTACGAACTCACTTTTCCCCGCGCTACTTATTGGTCCAATGCGGATCATTGGCAGTGGGCTACTCAGCCAAATCCAAGGGAAAAGGCTTCTTTTCTCGAAGAGAATATCCAGCCCATGCAAGATCATGGTGTGTTGAAGTTTGTGGATTTGGAGAAAAAGTCACTTTTCTCTGGCTTTGATTTCTTGACAGTAGATGGACACACCGATAAGCAGATGCTTCCAAAAATCAATTACAAAGGACATACAGTTGTCTTTATGGCAGATCTACTTCCTTCTGTAGGGCACATCCCTTTGCCTTATGTGATGGGTTATGATACACGTCCGCTGATCACTATGAGTGAAAAGCAGGTGTTCCTCGAAGAAGCTGCTCGCGAAAAATACGTCTTGTTTCTGGAGCATGACGCTGTCAATGAATGCTGTACAGTAAAGATGACTGAGAAAGGCGTGCGTTTAGACCAAACTTTCCGACTCGATGAGCTCTAAACTAAAAATAGGACTTGCGCTCTCGGGTGGTGGTGTTCGCGGAATTTCTCACCTAGGAGTGTTGAAAGCACTCAATGAGCTTGGAATCTTTCCCACCAAAGTGACTGGAAGTTCGGCTGGATCGATTGCCGGTGCGATGTATTGCCAAGGTTATCAACCGGAGGAAGTATTGAAGATCATCCTTGAGACGAATTATTTCCGCTTTATGCGGCCCGCGATTTCCTGGAAAGGCATTTTGAAAATGGAGAGTTTGACAGACTTATTTAAGGTTTATTTACCTCATAATGAATTTGCCAAACTCAAGACTCCACTTACGGTGGCTGCCACAGATATCCGCAAAGGTAAAGTGGTCTATTTTGATGAAGGAGAATTGATCAAACCGATTTTGGCGTCCTCTTGTATTCCTGGCATGTTTGAACCAATACAAATCGGAAACAGATTTTTGGTCGATGGAGGAGTACTGAATAATCTTCCGGTAGAGCCTTTGGAGGGAATCTGCGATGTGGTGATCGGTGTCAATTGCAATCATCTTCCGGAAGAAAGCAATATCAAGAACATGAAAAACTTGATCGAGCGCTCGGTGATCATGACTATGAATTTCAATGTCTACAGTCGGAAATCGAAATGTGACTATTTCATCGAAGCGCCTGGATTGGGAAAATATGGTGTATTTGATATCAAGAAAGCACCGGATCTCTTTCAAGCAGGATACGATCAGGCCATGCGGGTTTTTGAAGAAAACCCTTCCATGCGAGACCTCATAACTTCACCCCAAAAAGAAACAACTGAAACACTATGATGAAGGCACTTTCTCGATTTATCTTCTGGATTACCGGATGGAAATTGAATGCCAACTGGCCAAAGGGACTTAAAAAGGCAGTCTTGATCGCTATTCCTCACACGTCCAACTGGGACATTCTGTATGCCCGCGCGGCATTTTACCTGATGGATATTCCCGTTCGATTTACGATCAAAAAAGAGGTCATGATCGGTCCTTTGGGATGGTTACTTTCAGGACTTGGTGCTATTCCTATTGATCGTAAGCGGATCCCCGGAGGAAGAAAGCAAACCTACACCGAAGCCATGGTACAGATGCTCAAGGAGCGGGATGAACTGGTCGTGATGGTAACTCCTGAGGGAACACGAAGTGCGGTAAAAAAATGGAAAACAGGGTTTTACCACATTGCACTTGGAGCAGATGTTCCGGTAGTGGTAGGATACCTAGACTACAAAAAGAAGGAGGCTGGCATCGGTCCTTGTATCTATCCAAACGGAGATATGGATGGGCAAATCGAGGAGATGAAAGCCTTTGGCCGAACCGTCACCGGAAAGCATCCTGAGAAGGGCATTATTTAATTTAGGTACTCAGCGATTTATTTAAACTTTTCCAAAGTTCTGAACTTTGGAAAAGTTTTTTTTACCCCGTCTATCTTTTTATTTGAAGAGGAATTATCCAAAGATCTTTCGAAGCTAGGAACCTCGAACTTTTTTTAACTCATTTTACTCCCCGTAATGCTGCTTTAGCAGAAAATAATACGGCCTGATCATGTGGTGCTGGAACACTTTCTCTTTGCTATCAGGAAACTGCTTCCAATACGCATCATTTGTCTGAAGAATGATAAAGCTGCCTGCTCTGGTAAAGTGATTGCTTGGATAAAAATCAGGAAATTGGTATTCCGGTAGTGTTTTCAACACCTGATTTCCGGCAAATTTTCCCAGGTATTTTTCAAAGTTTTTCTGGGCCTTTCGGGTGGGTTTATTCAGCTTGTTATACACTTTTCGGAAAACCAGCTTTTGAGGAAACTTTTGTTTTTTGATAAAACCACTGGCATCTGAGAATGGATTCGTGGCATTGAAGTCATTCACAGTTTGGATGGAAAAAGGCACCTCAGGCACCCAATCTGCAGCATTTACCACATTAAATGCCCAGCCTTCCTGAGTGATGAATTCGTAGTGGTAGGCAAAAAACAGATTTCCGGGTTTTGGACCTGCGCTAGCATAAGTCTTGATTCGGATGGGTTCTTTCCAACGCCCTTCCTTTTGCAAGTGATACAGATGGGAAGTCATCAAATAGGTGATAGCCCCGCCCTGACTGTGACCCGAGATGACAAAATCCCGATATCCAGCCTGATAGAGCGAGTCCATTTTTGGAACCAGCGTTTCTGCCAAAGCCCCTGTTGAAAGCGTCCAGCCTACATGGACTGCCGCCTTTGGATGATCCGCAAATTGGTAATCGAACTGGTAATCCTCTCTGATTTTCAAACTTCCCTTGGCGGGAATCATGGCAGCATAAAAGTTAGCGAGCCAAGAAGTCGGATTATTGGCAGTCCCTCTGATGGTCAGCCAAGCCGTCTTTTTACCTTCCTCGATCCACAAATACCACTTGTTTTCAAGTCCTACCAAAGGCGATTCATAAACCCTTTTGAATTTGGGGTTTTTTGGGATTCCGTTGGTGAAGGAAGTGTCATTCACACTTCCAGCTGTGATGGTTAAGAAATTCCGATATTCTTCTGGAGAAAAGCCCGGTTGAAGCTGGGAAAAAGTTTGGTGTCCAATGAAGAGAGCTAGTGAAATGGAAAAAATGAGTTTCTTGATCATAAGCAAAATTTTCAGAACTGTGTTAGAGGGTAGAGTTAGCTGTTGGTTTGGAGGCATCTTTGACCAGTCGGAAACCGACATTTGATGTTCCCGAATCAAAGGCATGTCCTTGACGGGCCGAGGGCCGGTAATTGACACAATAGTTCGCCGCACAAAGGAATGATCCACCTTTGATGACTCGTTCCATGGCATATGGATTGTTTGGATTGTAGCAAGGATTCATTCCCGCGTCCAGTTTGGGAGCATGTCCGGCTATTCTTGCGTATTTGAGTGCATCGTACCAATCGGAAGTGAGTTCCCATACATTTCCGATCATATCAAACAGGCCAAAGCTATTGGCTTGAAAGGCTTTGACTGGAGAGGTTCCGAGGTATCCGTCAGTACCTTCGTTTTGATTTGGAAAATTTCCTTGAAAGGTATTGGCCAAGAATTTTCCCTCAGGAGTAAGTTCGTCGCCCCATGCGAATCGCTTTCCATTCACTCCACCTCGAGCGGCAAATTCCCATTCAAATTCGGTAGGCAATCTTTTTCCAGCCCATTTGGCGTAGGCTTCTGCATCTTCAAATGCAATGTGAACTACCGGATGATTTTCTCGGCCCTCGATGCTGCTTTCTGGTCCATCGGGATGTCTCCAATTGGCACCGATTTTCCAAACCCACCACTGGGAAATGTCAGTCAAAGGAACTGCTTGTGCAGGTGGAGAAAAAACCAAGGAACCGGGCTGAAGTGCAGAATCATCCGGCTTAGGTGTGCCCGGAGGCAATTGCTTTTTCAGTTCTTCCCAACTGATCAATCTCTCTGCAACGGTGATGTATCCTGTGGCTTTTACAAACTCGGCAAACTGCGAATTGGTGACCTCTGTCTCATCCATCCAAAACCCTGAAACTTCTACATTGACTGCTGGCTTTTCTGCATCGTACGCATCAGGATCATTGGTACCCATGGTAAATTCTCCCCCAGGAATCCAAACCATTCCCGATTCTTTGACCGGCGGCTCGGGATCCGAGAACGTGACTAGGGATTCTTCAGCTGCTTGTATGTTTTCTTTAGGCTCAGGCTTACAAGCCAAACTGGTTAGGACAATTATTGCTAGAAAAGGAGATTTGATCGAATTCATGTGAGAAAGATATCGAAATGATCAAAGCACTCCAATGGAAATTAGACCATTGGCAAGTAGGGTTCCATTTAAATCAACGCGATTTTTGCCTGGACCTTTTTTCTGAGTTTATTGAAAAATTGCTTGCGTTCCTTTTCTCCTGTTCCGCTGATGAGGGTGGACTTTTTCATCAGATTTTCCAAGTTGCGAAACATGCTTTCATTGAATTTTTGGTCGACCGAACCTACAAAATACATCACACTGTGGTTGAGATAGGTGATTTTGGCTTCACCGATCTCTGCCATGAAGGTATTGTCGCCTAGCACAATTTCATTGACATACAGTCTGTACTCAGCGCTTTCTGGAGTCGGGGATTGGCCTAGAAACGACTTTTTTCCCTGCTCAGCCATCTTTTCCAAATGGTCAATGACCTCAAGGACGCACTTATAGAGTTGAAGTGTAATCTCCGAATTAGCGATCATTCCCATTTCGTGATACACTTCGATTTGTCTCAAAGTAGTCGTGAGACTTTCTTCATTCCATATTTCGGAAGTAGGCACTCGGTTGTAAACGCGAAGGATTTTCTGTGTGATTTCCTGAAAGGGGGCAAAGTGATTTTTATCCGTGCTGAAGATTTCATTTTTCAGACTTTCCATGTCCAAGATGGATTTCATCCAAAAGAAAAACTTGAATCCAGCTAAAAGAGGATGGTAATAATGGTGAAAAGGAGGCATGTCTTTCACTAGAAAATAGACATGCTTTTTGCTGAAACTATTGACCAGATTTAATTGGGCGAGGACATCCTCCATCCAATTCATAAAGGCGCTTTCACTTTTGTCAGGCAGCCTACCTTGAAATAAAATGGAATTGGAGTTTAATGAAAACAGGTTGTCCAACGAGATATTGAACTTGCGGCTGAGTTTGCTCAACTCGTCCAAATCAAGCAGTTTTTCTCCCCGTATTCTTCGATACGCACTGTCAATACTCAAATTTAATGCTTCTGCTACCTCATCTACCAGTGAGGCGTGAGAAGGTATCGCTGATTTGAGTCGTTGGAAAAATTGTATTTGTGGATCAAAGGGTGAGTTACTCATGAAAGTGCTTTTTAAAAATCAGATGAAAATCGAATTTGAATTAACACATAAAAATCAGATCACAAAAGGGACCGAAAGAGAATAAATCAAGATCATTTGTGGTATTGAATTTAAGCTCAACCCATAGGTCAAAAAGCAAAAAAGCGGCAATTGCCGCTTTTTTGATAAGTCTTGATCTCTGTCTAATTATTCGGCACCAGCCGCCGCATGCAGCTTGCCCAATTCCTGATCGATCGTCCAAAGTCCGATTCCTTCTTCTCCGATGATGTCAAACAGCTCGAGAGCTCTTCGAGACATGGTCTCTTCTTCGCGCTGCTCGGTCACGTACCATTGCATAAAGCTGAAGGTGGCGAAGTCTTTCACCCCAAAAGCATGATCCACGATACTGTTGATGGATTTGGTCACTTTGATCTCATGCTCCAAGATCAACTCAAAAACCTCTCTCAAGGAATTGAAGTGATGTCTTACTCCAGTGATTTCCGGCTGAATGGCATGACCTCCCGCTTCGTTCACATATTGGAAAATCTTCATCATGTGCATTCTTTCCTCATCTGCATGCGTGTAGAGGTATTTGGCGGCATTGGCATAGCCCATCATGTGACACCAGGAAGCCATCGAAAGGTAATAAGCAGATGATTTGCCTTCCATTTCAATTTGCTTATTGAGTAGGGCCTCGGTATCTGGAAGTAGGGAACGCTGGAGCGTTACGATTTCTTTCTGTTTCATAGGAATAGTTTATAAAATAGTACTTCAATCTAACTAAATCAGCCCACTCAAAGATTCCCTAAGCGCCAAATATTTTGAAATTTAGAATTGGTTTAGATCAACGCGTCTGTGGTGATGGGAATACAGCCAAGCTTTCTTCACCAGTTTCGCTCACTGACTGCACAGCGAAGAAATAGTTGTCTTTGCTGTAAGGGAGTGTAAGGGTGGTTTCGGTGGTGAAAAACTTCTTTTCCCACATCGGAGAAGAAGTTTCACGCATCAGCACATAATACCCTTTGACTTTTCCATTTACCGGAGCCTTCCAGTTTAGGGTTGACTTATTGGTAAGGCCTCTTACATCAATTCTTACTTCCTGTGGCATTCCTGCTGAGTTGGCCAAAGACGCTGCTGAAGACAAATTCACGGCTGATACCTTTCTCAGGTATTCAAAATCCATAAACTCAGGAAGATCTCCGTATTGAATGCCATTTTCTACCCGCACATTTTCATGCTGATGGAGAAAATTTTCATTCATCTCAGACATCCTCACTGCGGTAAATCCATTTCTCATAAATGGCGTCTGATCTCCGCCTCTAAGGAATCGGTCGCTTCTATAGATGAGTTTGACCTCCATGTGATCCACATAGCGTTCGCCTGTTTCCTTGATGTATCGTGCTAATTGACGGGATGGGCTGTCATTGTCAGAGTTGGTGGATCGGCGGATGGTAGCGCCTCGTTCGTCCTCTGCGAGTGGGATTGACTCAGAGAAAACCCGCATGACGGTATTGTTGCTGATCAAAGTTTCGGATGAATTGCTATTTCCTACAATGTCGTTGTTGAGGACAGCTTCGATCTGCCATCCTTCCATTTTGGCTTTGTCGGCAAGGTAGGTTGCGCCTTTGAGTCCTTGCTCTTCGCCGGTAAATGCCACGAATAAAATGGTGGAAGAAAACTCCTTCTGCGCCAGCACCCTCGCCAATTCGATCACGACAGCGACGCCGCTTCCGTCATCATTAGCACCTGGTGCTGCTCCTTCAAAGTCCATCACATCACGGTTTCTGGAATCCAAATGCCCGGATACCACTACGATTCGCTTGTCTGCTGGATTAGTGCCCTTCAATGTGGCGATCACATTGGCTACTTTTGAGTCTGCAACGATTCTGCGTCCATCGCCCGGCGTCACAAATTCCTCGATTTGGGCTGTCAATCGTCCATTTGACGCTTTGGCAAATTCATTGAATTTCTTCAGGACATACCGCTGAGCGGCGATCATGCCGTTTTTTTCATCGGTATTCAGTGTATGACGAGAATGGAAAGCAGAAAGATCGTAGATGTATTTTTTCAGACTGTCTGAAGATACTTGCTGCACCAGTTTTTCGATCTCGGGATTACGAATGACCGCCTGCTGAGCAAAACTGCCCAAGGATAAAATCGCCAGGGCTAGGGTGAATAAAATTTTACGCATGGTAGGTTTGGTTTTTTATGTTAGCCCTAAATTTATCCCTCTGGCAAGACATCTTTCAAAAAATTACATGAAGACATTCTCTCTCCCCAAAAAAGGTGAATATCCAAGCTACTATGAGACGTACTTAGATAAAATTCCACAATTGGATTTTTCAGAATTGATCCTAAGTCAACTCTTTGAAATCCGAAATCTCTTTGCTTCAAAGCCCTTAGGTTGGGAATCTATCGCCTACGCACAAGGCAAATGGACCCCAAAGGAAGTCCTAGGTCATATGATTGATACAGAGCGAATCATGACATTTAGAGCCTTATGTTTTGCACGGGGTGAAAAACAATCCCTGCCAGGCTTTGACGAAAACGATTATGTGCAATCAGCCGCATTTTCAAAGAATTCCCTGGAAGATTTGTTGGAGGACTTTGAGGCACAGCGAAGAGCTTTGCTTACCTTGGTGAAGACACTTTCCGAAGACACTCTGGATGTCCAAGGACTAGCCAATGGAAAGCCAATCACCCCAAGGGCTTTGCTTTGGATTATTGCAGGCCATTTTATTCACCATGTTCAAGTTTTAAACGACCGATATTAATGTTGCAAATCCCTATTGCCGTGGTGGATGCGTTCACCTCAAAGCCATTTGCAGGAAATCCCGCTGGCGTTTGTCTTTTGGAGCAGTCACTCACTAAAGAACAGATGCAGGCCATTGCCATGGAGATGAATTTGAGTGAAACAGCTTTCGTCGAACGGTCTGCTGAGCATGGCAATTTTTCCCTTCGCTGGTTTACTCGCACGCTGGAGATTGACCTTTGTGGCCATGCGACCTTAGCCTCTTCACATTGGATGCTCCAATCGGGCTGGGCAAAAGAAGGGGAAACTGTCCGGTTCCAAACTCGAAGTGGGGAATTGAGAGTGAAATGCAGTTCAGAAGGGTTGGTCATGGATTTCCCGCTGATACCGACCTACACAGATGTTCATCCATTTTTCAGCACGGATCTGTTTGGGAAAAAGATCATTCAAGCCGCTCAACTTGGAAGAAACTGGATTTTTGAGTTGGAAAATGAACAAGCGGTAAGAGAGTTAATCCCAGATTTTGCCCTGATCGCAGCTCATAGTGAGGAGGGATTTATCATCACTTCGAAAGGAG